>NZ_JBIMLI010000008.1:0-67845 GCF_051859755.1 Limnospira sp. | reverse complement strand
TGTTACCTTAACGGGTAATAGTGCTATCGTCGCATTGTCAGGCAATAGCCGGATAAATGTCGCGTAAATGTATCAGCAGGGTCAAAAGTGAAAATAAGTTTATGTATTGCTGCTATCTCTAAAATTAAGCTTACTATAGACCCTATCCCAGTTATCCTCGGAAAATTGCCTAGAGGTTTGCTCGGTTAACATCACTGGCAGAAATCGAATTATGATCAATACCGTTAAGCAACACAAATTCTTCCTAGAGGTGACAGCCTTACTGTCTGTGGGTTCCGTCGTTACAGGTTATACCAAAGCTGCAACCCCGTTTTACACACATTTTTCGGAACCTACTGTTAATAGTATCACCGCTAGTAAACTGCTGGATTTTGCCAAAAAATTGGGGGAACCATCTCCCGGCTTGAGTCAGGAAAAATTAGCCAAATCTGTGGGAGGTGCGATCGCTTTAGGGTTATTGCAAATAGCCCAAAAAAAAACCTATCAACATATCGCCAGAGAATTAAAGCATTTAGCTAAACATACTCAACAATACTGGCTACAAATCGAACACAGTAGCGAAGGTATAGCAGACTATGAGGCGATCGGTGAACACCATTTGCGTTATACATTAGCAGCTAATGGGTCAGATATTTTCCTGAAAACTCTGGATCTGCAAAGTTGGGAACACTTAATCACCTGGTTAATGGAACAACATAAATCCCATTTATCCCACGGTATTCACTATTACCAAGATGCCATTAAAGCTATTAGCCAACATTTGCATAAACGGTTCGCCCATAATCTCACAGAAATCTGGAAACAAGATGCTGCTAAAGGGGGTAAAGTTTTTCATAGTATGGTATTAGACTTGCTGCGAGATGGTCAAACCTCAGCCCATAAAATTGCTATTACCCAACAAGACATCCTAACTATTTTAAAACAGTTGAACACTGGACTACAGGATAAACTAGAGTCAATTCAGGAAGCCTTAGAGCCATATTTTGACCAGAGCAAAACACCTTTTACGATTTCGCCACAATGCGAAAGTATCATAGCTGATACAACTAAGTATTTTGTGGGGCGGACTCATGTTTTTGAAGCCATTAAGGAGTTTTTGGAAAAAGAACCCCCAGGTTATTTTGTCTTGGAAGCAGATCCCGGCTATGGAAAAACCTCTATCCTGGCGCGTTGTGTGCAGTTATTTGAAGGTCATTGCCTGAGCTATTTTAACAGCCAATCTTTAGGGAAAGTGACCGCTCGACAATTCTTAGAAAATATCTGCACTGAACTAATTGAATATTATCAACTGGACTATACCAGTTTACCAGAAAATGCCCTCCGAAATGGTAAAGTTTTATCACGGTTGTTAAAAGAAGCCAGCCAGAAGCTACCCCGGGGCAAAAAGTTGGTGGTAGTAGTGGATGCTTTAAATGAGGTGGATTTGTCGAGTCAAACACCGGGAAGTAATGTGCTTTACTTACCGGATAAACTGCCGGAAAATGTCTATTTTATCATCTCGAAACGTGATGAAAAACTGCCTTTACCCGTCAGTGACAATAAAACCATCTGTAATTTAAGGCAGTATCGGTCAGAAAGTGCTTGGGATGCTGGTAAATACACCAATAAACGGCTGTCGCAAAGTCGCTTTATTCAACAGTGGATGGCATCACAAAAGTTGACCTCGGAACAGTTTTGTACTCAACTGGTCGCCAAAAGTGAAAATAACTTTATGTATTTGCGCTATGTGTTGAATGATATACATAATGGGGTGTATAATGGTAAAACTTTGGCAAGTTTACCGATTGGCTTGTGGGGGTATTATAAGCACCACTGGCAGATGCTGAGGATTAACCACAAATCCTTACCTATGGCGCAAATTCGTGCTATTTATGTATTATCAAAAGTGCGCGAACCTGTGTCTTGTCGTTTGCTGGCTAAGTTGACAGGAGTGGAAGAATCGGTGCTATCTACATTCCTGGAACAATGGGATCAATTTTTGCAGGTGCAAATTATTGACAACGAAACTCGATATAGTATTTACCACGGGTCTTTTCATGATTTCCTGGAAAAGCAATCGGCTGATTCTGGTGTGAATCTTGAAGAACTTAAACGTGGTATTGTGGAGAATTTAGCGAAGGGAGCGCCTTTATGACCCAAAATCTGGCAAATTGGCTGACTGAACAGTTACCAGAAGACCGTCTCCATGTGTTACGACACCAACCTATTTATCTGGCGGAAATTAAGGATATAAAACGCTTGGTTGATTGGTTAATGGATTTTGGCTTTTTGGAACAAAAGTTAGCCAATGTGGGGATCGCGGCGATAATTGATGATTATGATTTAGCCTTACCTTTAGTGTCCCCAGGTCAGCAACGGGTTTTCCAATTGATTCAAAAGTCTTTGTTGATGTCTTCTCATATCCTGGAGGAAAATAACGACCAGTTGGCGGAACAGTTGATGGGACGGCTACTGTATTTCTCGGAAGAGGGGATTAAGGGTTTTATTGAACAGGTGAAACAATACCAGCAGCGGTCTTGGTTTTGTCCGCTGTTTCCCTGTTTTGATTCCCCTGATGGGGTGCTGATTCGGACTTTGGAGGGTCATGAAGACTCGGTGAATGCGGTGGCGATTACTCCTGATGGTAGGGCTGGTGTGTCGGCTTCGGGAGATACTACTCTAAAGTTGTGGAATTTGAAGACGGGACGGGTAGTGCGATCGCTTCAGGGTCATACTTGTAGGGTCTTGGCTTTGGCGATTAGCCCTAGCGGTAAGCGGGCGGTTTCGGGATCCTATGATAACACTATCAAAATGTGGGATTTACGGACGGGTGAAGAGTTGCGATCGCTTGTCGGTCATGGGGATTGGGTGACAGCGGTGGCGATTACTCCGGACGGTAAACGCGCTCTGTCAGGCTCAAAAGATACTACTATCAGGCTGTGGGATTTGGTGACGGGGGAGGAAATACGAACTTTTACCGGTCACGGGGATTTGGTGGCGGCGGTGGCGATTACTCCGGACGGTAAACGCGCTCTGTCGGCTTCTTTTGATAAGACTCTCAAACTCTGGGATTTACAAACCGGGGAAGAGTTGCGATCGCTTGTCGGTCATGAAGGTTCAGTTTGGGCGGTGGCAATTACTCCGGACGGGAAACGCGCTCTGTCGGGGTCCTTTGACCAAACTCTAAAACTCTGGGATCTACAAACCGGGAAAGAGTTGCGATCGTTTGTCGGTCATGAAGACTCGGTGAATGCGGTGGCGATTACTCCGGACGGAGAAAGGGCTTTGTCGGGGTCTTTTGATAAGACTCTCAAACTCTGGGATTTACAAACCGGGGAAGAGTTGCGATCTTTTATGGGTCATTGTCGTTGGGTGTGGGATGTGGCGATCACTCCAGACGGTACGCAAGCACTATCGGGTTCTTTTGATAAGACCCTCAAACTCTGGGATTTGGGTACGGAAGAGGAGTTAGATTGTTTCCACGGTCATAGTCATGCTATCTCTGCGGTAGCAATTACCCCTGATGATAGGTTTGCTCTGTCGGGTTCCTATGATGAAACTCTCAAGTTGTGGGATTTGCGGACAGGACAGGAGTTGCGCTGCTTGGTGGGTCACAGTGATTGGGTCAGGACGGTAGCCATTACCCCAGACGGTAAACGGGCTTTATCTGGGTCGGAAGATACTACTCTCAAGCTGTGGGATTTGGAGTCGGGACAAGAATTATATTCTTTGAATGGTCATACTGACCCGGTTAGGGCGGTGGCGATTAGCCGTGATGGTCGGTGGGCGCTTTCGGGGTCGGAGGATAACACCCTGAAACTTTGGGATATGATCACTCTCAAGGAAATTCGGTCTTTTAGCGGTCATGATGATTCCGTTTCAGCGGTGGCGATTAGCTGTGATGGTAGGTGGGCGCTTTCGGGGTCGGAGGATAACACCCTTAAACTCTGGGATTTACAAACTGGACTGGAAGTGCGATCGCTTGTTGGTCATCGCCGCTGGGTTGATGCGTTGGCGATTACCCCAGACGGTAAACAGGCTCTGTCCGGTTCCTTTGATGATACTCTCAAGTTATGGGATTTGCTCACCGGGCGAGAAGTGCGATCGCTTGTCGGTCATCGGCGATCGGTTAATGCTGTGGCGATTACCCCAGACGCTAAACGGGCTGTGTCCGGTTCTTTTGACGATACCCTCCTGTTATGGAATTTGAACACCGGAACCGTCCTCGCTAAGTTCATCACTTCTTCTGCTGTCCGATGCTGTGCGATCGCTTCTGATGGCCGTACAGTGGTCGCTGGTGATGGCGGCGGACAAATGTATTTTTTGAGTATTCAGGGCTGAAACCTCCACCCCCCCTAAACTACCACCCCTTTAGGTTTTTCTGTGTTGAACAAAAAATCAAGCGTATAGCCATATCACCCCCACAGTCTCATCATAGCTGGGGGCTGATGATTTGTCAACCCCCTACCCCCAAAATCAGGCGATTTTTTTGAGGTGTTGAACAAAAAATCATCTAGCCCAAAATCATTTAATAGAAGCCATATTTTTAGGGATTCTTTTAGGAGGTGATACGCGCCGCCGTTTGGGTTTAAAAGGATTTTTCAGCCAGTTTTGGAAACCATCAACATAGGTAAACCAGACGGGAACGACAATCAAAGTTAAGAGGGTAGATGTAGTCATTCCACCAATAACAGCGATCGCCATAGGACTGCGTACCTGAGAACCTGCGCCCCATTCCAAAGCAATAGGTAACATACCAGCGATGGTAGAAAAAGTGGTCATCAAAATAGGTCTCAGTCGGGAGCAGCCAGCTTCTAGGACTGCATTAAATCGAGACATTCCCATCTGTTGATTAGCCATAGAACAATCGACCAAAAGGATGGCATTTTTAGTTACCAAACCCATCAACAAGACAATACCGATGAGAGCAAATAAGCCCAACTCTTTTTGAGTAATCATCAAGGCTAGTAATGCGCCGCCGAGGGACAGAGGTAAAGCCATCAAAATGGTAACGGGGATAATAAAGTTGTTGTAAAGCAATACGAGGATGGCATAAATCCCCAAGACAGCTAAACCCAAAGCGGAGAGAAAGCGGGTGAAGACATCAATCATAATTCTAGCATCACCTTCGGACTGCTGTTGTACATCAGGCGGTAGAGGGTTCATAGCTGGTAAAGCCTGTACCTGTGCGAGAGCATCACCCAAGGAAAGACCTTCTAAATTAGCCTCCAATTGTACTTGTCGGGAACGGAAATAGCGGTCAATAGTAGCGGGACCGCTACCGATAGTAATATCAGCGACCGCAGAGAGGGGAACTAATCGACCATCCTGGGTAGGTATGCGTAAATTTTCGATCGCATCAAAATTGTTGCGAAACTCCTCAGCCAATTGTACTCGGATAGGAATTTGGCGATCGGGTAAGTCAAACTTAGCCAAATTGGACTGATTATCACCCAAGGTAGCTAATAAAGCGGTACGAGCGATCGCCTGTACAGAAACGCCCAAATCTCCAGCCCTTCTAGGGTCAGGACGAATCAAGATTTCGGGTCTGACCAAACTAGCGCTAGAGGTAACTTCTACGAGTCCGGGAATTGACCGCATTTGTCTTTCCAAAGCATTAGCAGTTTCTAACAAAGAATCGGGGTTATCACCACTCAGAACAATAGATAAATCTTTCCCGCCGCCACCTGCACCTTGGGACTGAAAGCTAATTCTCGCGCCAGGAATTTGAGTAAAACGGGTTCGCATTTGTGCTTCAAATTCCGCCTGGGATAGGTCCCGTTCATCGGAGGGGACTAAATTTACAGACAGGGTAGCTCGGTTAACTTCTACGACACCTTCCCCACGATTTCCCAAGACTGCTAAAACGTTGTCAACGGCGGGATTTTCGGCTAAGAGTGCGATCGCTTCCTGGGTGGTAGTTTGCAATTCAGCTAAAGTAGAACCGGGTGGTAATTCCAGGGAAATGGTACTTAATCCAGTATCTCCACTATTAAATAAGCCTCTGGGGATGAGGGGAACTAATTGTAAACTCGCGACAAAAAAGGCGATCGCTAATAATAGGGTAGTGATGCGGTGTCGCAAAGACCAACCCAAAAGGCTGCGATAGGGAGAGAAGCGCCGCCGGGTGTGATTAGTGTCAGTTTTGGGAGGTGTTGATTTTTGTTGAAGTAACCTAGCGCCCAATAGGGGAGTCATGGTACAGGCGACCAGGGTAGAAAACATGGTAGAGGTGGCGACTGTGACCCCAAAGGGTTGGAAAAACTGACCGGGAACTCCTCCCATAAAAGCGACCGGAAGGAAGACAGCGACAATGGTGGCGGTGGTAGCGACTACGGCTAATCCAATTTCGCGGGAAGCATCAATAGCAGCTTTAAAAGGAGGTTTACCCATCTCAACGTGCTGATCTATATTTTCCATCATACAGATAGCATCATCTACTAGGTTTCCCATGGCTAAAGCTAGGGCTAATAGAGTCATCCCATTGAGGGTATAATCGAACATCCGCATCACCAGGAAGGTGGGTAAAATCGATAAAGGTAAGGCGATCGCGGTAATTAAAGTGGGTCGCCAGTTTCGCAAAAATATACCGACCACCACAACGGTTAAAATGGAACCGATAACTAAAGCATCCACTGAGGCTTGATAGGACTCGCGAATAGAGTTAGCCCTGGTAACAATTAGTTCTAGGTTAATGTCTTCTGGGAGTGTCTTTTGTAGGTCTACCACCCGATTGCGAATACCTTGTTCTACAGATACTAGGGTGCTTCCGGTACTACGGAGGACAGAAAAGGCGACGACGGGAGTACCCATTTGACTGTTAGAGTCGAGGGGAAAGTCAGCAAATTTGGCGACTTGGCGGACTTCTGCTAAACCATCGGTAACCGTGCCAATACTGGACAGGGGAACTGAGTTACCATTGGGGAGTATAATTGGATAGTCTCTTAATGCTTCGACGGTTTGGGCGCTTCCGAGGGTGCGGATACTTTTTTCACTACCGCCTACTTGCGATCGCCCTCCGGGAAGGTTAATATTAAAGGCACGAATTTGGTCGTTAACTTGGGTAGTGGTAAGGCCCAGACCCTGAATGCGATCGGGGTGAAGTTCGATGCAAATTTCTCGGTCAACTCCTCCGATTCGCTGAATTTGGGCGACACCGGGAACGTTAAGTAAAGCGCGGCTAATGTTGCGATCGACAAGATCGCTAAGTTCTTCTACTGAGCGAGTGGGTGATGTTACTGCGTAGGTCATAATCGACCCGCCCGCAAATCGGAGACGCTGTACAATGGGGTCGTTAATATCTTGGGGTAGGCTTTGGCGAATTTGGGCGATCGCATTACGGACATCATTAGTAGCGCGATCGCTATCGGTTCCCAAAACAAAACTCACCGTAGTGGTAGATACTCCGTCTCTGACGGTAGAGGTAAGTTGGTCAATATTTCCTAATCCGGCGATCGCATCTTCTACCGGTTTAGTTACCTGATTTTCCAATTCATTAGGACCCGCTCCCGGTTGTGTAACTGTCACCGTAACAGCCGGAATATCTATATTAGGAGTATCATCAATTCCCAGTTGAAAAAAAGACATCACCCCCACCAGAGTCAGAATCAAAAACAGCACCAAAGTGGGAACAGGTTGTCGAATCGACCATTCGGAAAGATTAAAACTATTTTTAGCCATAATTTATTAATTAATTCCCGGTTATCTTATATAATCAGTTTTGGTTGCCAAGAGGGAAAGGCTTTAATAGCTTTATTTCTCCCGTGGATGTTAAAGGTATAGGTCTAGGGGAGAGTAGACTATTGTACGCCAGCCAATGTATCCACCACAGAATGTGTGTGCATTGACTGGAGATAGAAATGCGATCGTCCCCAGCACCTAGTCTAGCATTTGCAGATGACAATGGGGAAAGTGTCCGGCCATGTTAAAATGATAAGTTGGCTTGACTATGACTAAACTTGACCACTTCTAAAACACTTGTCAGGTGTGGGAGTGGTTTTTGTGGTTTAGTGGCTGTGATGTGTATATCTACCAATTAGCTTAATTATGACTGATGCGATTCGCTTTCTTATGTGTCCCCCAGATCACTATGATGTAGATTATGTGATCAACCCCTGGATGGAGGGTAATATTCATAAATCATCCTACGATCGCGCTGTAGAACAATGGCAGAAACTTCACCATACCATTAAAGATCATGCGATCGTCGATCTAGTGCAACCAGAGAAAGGTTGGCCAGATATGGTGTTCACAGCTAACGCCGGACTTGTCTTAGATAAAACTGTCGTTATCAGTAGGTTCTACCATAAAGAACGCCAAGGAGAGGAACCCTATTTTAAGGCGTGGTTTGAAAGCCAAGGATTTACCGTCCACGAACTCCCCAAAGATCTCCCTTTTGAAGGCGCAGGAGATGCTTTATTAGACCGTGAAGGGCGCTATTTATGGGCGGGATATGGTTTCCGGTCTGAACTCGACTCTCACTCGCTGTTGGCGGAATGGTTGAATATAGAAGTCCTATCCCTGCGATTAATGGACGATCGCTTCTATCACCTCGACACCTGCTTTTGTCCTTTAACCGGGGGTTATTTGCTGTACTATCCCCCAGCTTTTGATTCCTATTCAAATCGTCTCATTGAACTGCGAGTTCCCCCAGAAAAGCGCATTGCTATTGATGAACCAGACGCGGTTAATTTCGCCTGTAACGCCGTCAATATTAACCAGACGGTGATTATGAACAAAATCAGCGATAACCTGAAATCAAGGCTATCTGAAGCCGGATTTAATGTCGTTGAAACTCCCCTGACCGAATTTCTGAAAGCTGGAGGGGCGGCGAAATGTTTAACTCTGCGGGTAACTGAACCCATTATTGAGGATCGCCATGCTGCGACCCAACTCGAAAGCCGCACAGTCTGTTTACAGGGTCACTTGTTAGATGCAGGTTTAATTAACCGCGCCTTAGATCTAGTCGTCGAAGGTGGCGGTAGCTTCCAAGTCCAGAATTTTAATCTAGGAGAACAGCGCCAAAGTACCTCTAGCGCCCAAATTAAAATCTCAGCCCCCTCTCATGAGGTCATGGAAGAGATTATGAGTCAACTTATTGATATCGGCGCGTTTTCTCTACAAGAGGATGTTCAAGATGCGAAACTGGAAACTGTCCATCAGCATGGTGTCAGTCCCGATGATTTCTATGTGACTACCATTTATCCCACAGAAGTACGCATCGCCGGTGAGTGGGTCAGAGTTCAAAATCAGCGCATGGATGGTGCGATCGCTGTTACCGAAGGACCCTCAGGACCGATCGCCCGTTGTAAATTGTTGCGAGATCTCGAAGTTGGCGAAAAAGTAGTTGTCGATGTTATGGGTATCCGCACTATCCGCAAAGCTGAATCTCGTGAACAGCGTAATAATCAGGAATTTGGCTTTATGTCGGCGGGGGTTTCTAGTGAACGGCGCGTAGAATTGATCGTCGAACAGGTAGCCTGGGAAATGCGCCAAATTCGCGATCGCGGTGGTAAAGTCGTCGTCACTGCTGGTCCTGTGGTTATTCACACTGGCGGATCTCAGCATTTGTCTCGTCTCATTCGCGAGGGTTATGTCCAGGCTTTATTGGGCGGAAATGCGATCGCTGTTCATGATATTGAACAGTCCATGATGGGAACTTCTCTCGGTGTCGATATGAAACAGGGAGTCGCCGTCAAAGGAGGACACCGCCATCATCTCAAAGTGATTAATACTATTCGGCGCTGCGGTAGCATTGCTAGTGCTGTCCGACAGGGAGTAATCACCAGTGGTATTATGTATGAGTGTGTCCGCAATGATGTTCCCTTCTCCCTGGCGGGTTCCATCCGCGATGATGGCCCTCTACCTGATACCCAGATGGATTTAATTCAAGCACAGCAGCACTATAGCCAGTTGCTACAAGATACCGACATGATTCTGATGCTCTCTACCATGCTCCATTCTATCGGTGTCGGCAATATGACTCCATCTGGGGTTAAAATGGTTTGTGTGGATATTAACCCGGCTGTGGTAACTAAGTTAAGCGATCGCGGTTCCGTTGAGTCTGTGGGTGTCGTCACTGATGTGGGGCTGTTCCTCAGCTTGTTAGTCAAACAACTTGACCGGTTGACCAGTCGCTATGATGCCAAAACTGCCGTCTAACCATCCATAATTACACCATGCCACAAGTCTCCCCCGATCTAATCATCGGGGAGATTAGCATCTGCTCTATACCCCATCAAAACAAACTAGGACCTCCTACCGTTTACCACTGGCGGGAAGTCCTAGTTCATAATTATCCTGGCATCTTGCTATTTTCCCAGGCAGCTACCCGCCAAGTATCTTCGCCGTTTCAGCGTTTCACATCCGAGTTCGGGATGGATCGGTGTGGTTCCACTGAGCCATAGACACCAGGAAAGCCCTAAAATCTCTCTCTGGTTGCGATCGCTTTAGCGTTTTCGCCGCTTCTCTCTCTCGCACAGTTATTAATAGTAGGGGATAGTTCAGGAAATGTCAACCCCTAAATCAAACTTTTTTTGAGATTTCCTCAAACCCCTGATAGACAAGGATTTGCCGCCCATCGGATCGGCACAATCGCCTCTAAATCTAATTGGGCGGCGACTGGGGCTAATTGTTGTAGGTCTGTGGGATTGTCCAAATAGGGAATCACACCCAAAACCGGAATTTGGGTGAGGGAGGTAATCAGATCCGCCGGAGTCCAATTCTCAACATCCTGGGGTTCTGTGGGTTGAAGACAGTTAAGGACAATGCCGCGCAAATTTACTTTAGCCTGTCTAGCGAGGGCCACATTAGCCACAGCCTGAGCGATCGCCCCTAGTCGCACAGGAACCACCAAAACCGTCGGTAAAGCCCAATCCCGCGCCAAGTCAGCCACAGTCAATTCCCTAGTGACAGGGGAACCCAAACCGCCCAAGGCTTCCACCAGGACAAAATCTCGCTGTTGCTGAAGGTTGACCAAAGCTGACCAAGCCTGATTAAGTTCTACCCGGCGATTTTCCTTTTCCGCCGCCAAGGGGGGGGCGAGGGGTGCATCAAAATAAATCGGTGCGATCGCCTCTAGGGACTCTTCGCGTAAAAATAGGCGTTGATACAATTCGCGATCGCCTATTCCCGATTGAATTGGTTTGAGTACACCCCAACTCAGGGACTTTTGGTAACTGTCAAAATAGGCAATTAACGCGCTAGTTAAAACCGTTTTTCCGGCTTCCGTATCAGTTGCAGTAATCAGCAGGGTATTTTTCACAGTTAGTATGGCGCGATTAATTTGTCAAGATTCTTAACCTCATTATTCCCCATACCATCCACCTCCGCCTCTGGTTCCGGGAAAAAAGTTGGCGGTTTTTCCGATGGTTTAGGGTTCCCACTCAGATCAAGATTCCTCTCTTGGTTTTCCGGTATAGGTTCCGGCTTGGGTTCCGGTTCCGGTTCCGGCTTGGGTTCCGGTTCCGGTTCCGCTATAGGTTCCGGTTCCGGCTTGGGTTCCGGTTCCGGCTTGGGTTCCGGTTCTGGTTCCGGTTCCGGTATAGGTTCCGGTTCCGGTATAGGTTCCGGTTCCGGTATAGGTTCCGGTTCCGGTATAGGTTCCGGTATAGGTTCCGGTTGTGGTTGTGGTTCTGGTTGTGGAATGATGGGAGGTAAAGAGTTAATCAATTCCAACTCTAGGGTGTATGCAGTCTCAGACAATCCTGGGAGAGTTTCCAGGATAATGGTATAGTCACCATCAGCAAATAAAGGACCCTGCCAAATTGATACCCCAGTCGCGCGGGAATTAACCGGGTTGTTGTCAGGTCCGAGTAATGTCAGTAAAACACCATCCCCAGTAACAGAGAGATAAAGCTGTTGTCCTTCCGTAGCCGAGAGGACATATTCAGATAGTTGGTTCGCGGCGATCGCCCCTTCAACAACAGTAGTATCTCCCGCCGCAATATCTAAGCGTCTAGTTGAGACTTCCGGTTCCGGTTCCGGTTCTGGTTGTGGTTGTGGTTGTGGTTGTGGTTGTGACTCAGATTCTGGTGGTGTCGTAGGTCTAGGTTCCGGTCTAGGTCTAGGTTCCGGTCTAGGTCTAGGTCTAGGTTCCGTTTCAACATTAGTAATGGGGTCTGGGTCTGAAGTTGACCCGGTAGAGTTTAGTAGATAGCTGACCAAACTCCAAGACCCATAACCCGCGATGATAGCCACAGCAATTCCCGCCGCCATAACAGCAACTGGGTTATTCCAGAAAGACTGAAGGGAAGGGGTAGATATCACCGGAGTAGTTTGATGATTAGACCCCGATCGCATAGAGACAGGAGATCCCACCGCCAGAGTTTTGAGTCCTGATAAATTCGGGTCAGTAGTGGGGGGAGTCGGTACAATTCCAGAGAGATTATTGAGAGCCTGTTCTACTTCCCTAGCTGACTGATAGCGATCGCCAGGATTACGGCTCAACATTTTATTGAGAACCGTGGCCAGTTGAGGGGTGACAGTCGCCCAAGGTTCCCACATCCAGGTTAAATTTTGTTGGTTAATTAAATCTTGCGGTTCTCGTCCAGTCAGCAGAAAAATCGCCGTTACCGCCAAAGCGTACAAATCGCTGCTGGGGGAAACCTTCCCCATTTGCATTTGTTCAGCAGGAGCATAACCCAATTTTCCCACCCTAGTTTGACCCACCGGCTGAGTTAGACCCGGAGACTGAATATAAGTCGCCTGTTCAATAACTACCCCAAAATCAATCAAAACCGGGAGCTGATCGCGATCGCGACGGATAATATTATCCGGGGAAATGTCGCGATGAATAATATTGAGACCATGGAGATGTTCCAAAACCGGTAGCATTTCCTGAAGGAAAGTTATCACCTCAGCCTCAGCAAAAGTGCGAGGTTGACCCACCGGGGCATTTTTCCGGTCCTTGAGCAGCGCATAATAGGTTTGACCCTCCACATAGTCTTGAACCAAAAACAAGCGCTGATTTTCCTCAAAAACCGCCCCAAATTTGGGAATTTGCGGGTGTTGGATTTGGTAAAGCACCTGAGCTTCCCGCCTAAATAGTTCTTTAGACTTTTCCCAAGCATAGGTCCCCATTTGCACCGGGGTAAATTCCTTTAACGCGCAATACTCATTAAAGCGACCAAGATCTTCAGCCAGATAAGTTAAGCCAAACCCCCCCTGACCCAAAACCCTGATCAAGCGGTAGCGATTTTGTAAAACAGTCCCTAGTGGAATAGCCGATTGCATAGAATTGATACTTGTCATAGGTTACAAATTAACAGATAAATCAAAGCGAAGCCGTCAAAAAGTCTTGATTGTGCCCCCCTCATTTGTGTTTAACAACATTTTTAACCATGTTTCCGTGAACCTTCCCTTTCCGTCGCTGTATTATTTCGTCTAGTCTGGTCTGAATCAATTTACCCATAACCTATATGTTGAGCCAAGCTCGCCCCAACTTGGTTGAGCATATCATCAACAACCGTCGCCACCTGTTCCGATCCTTTGATAAGGGGAGTTACCCGTGAATGATAGCCAATTTAACTGTTTCCTAGGCTACTGAATAATGGTAAAATAACTAGGAATGAACTGCGAGGAAATGCCGTGATCCGTTCTGCTACTCTACCCCTTCCTCATTCTGAGGCACTAATGACCGACCACAATCGACTACGATTGTTTTCAGGTTCTGCCAATACAGGTTTAGCCACCGAAGTGAGTCGCTATCTGGGCATTGATTTGGGGCCAATGGTTCGCAAGCAGTTTGCGGACGGAGAACTTTACATCCAAATTCAGGAGTCCATTCGAGGCTGTGATGTCTACCTAATTCAACCCTGTTGTCATCCAGTCAACGACAACTTGATGGAACTCCTAATTATGATTGATGCTTGTCGTCGAGCCTCTGCTAGGCAAATTACCGCCGTAATACCCTATTATGGCTATGCTAGGGCAGACCGCAAAACCGCTGGCCGCGAATCGATTACAGCCAAACTGACCGCTAATTTAATCACCCAAGCTGGTGCGAGTCGGATTTTAGCCATGGACTTGCATTCGGCACAAATTCAAGGATATTTTGATATTCCCTTCGACCATGTTTATGGTTCACCTGTTATTTTAAACTACCTAGCTAGTAAACAACTATCTGATATTGTCGTAGTATCTCCAGATGTCGGAGGTGTGGCTCGTGCCAGAGCTTTTGCTAAAAAACTCAATGACGCACCCCTGGCGATTATTGATAAGCGCCGTCAGTCTCATAATGTAGCAGAGGTTCTCAATGTCATTGGTGACGTTAGAGGCAAAACAGCCGTTTTGGTCGATGATATGATTGACACAGCCGGGACTATTAGCGAAGGCGCTCGCCTCCTCCGGGAAGAGGGTGCTAGGCAGGTTTATGCCTGTGCTACCCATGCGGTGTTTTCTCACCCAGCTATTGAACGTCTGTCTACGGGGGTTTTGGAGGAAGTGATTGTGACTAACACTATCCCAGCTTCCCCGGATAAAACTTTTGATCAGCTGACTGTGTTATCGGTTGCTAATTTACTTGGTGAAACTATCTGGCGCATTCACGAAGATAGTTCCGTTAGTAGTATGTTCCGCTAATTGACCAATTGTTAGCTTTGGCGGCGGGAAAACTGCGGACTCTACCGGAAAGGCTGAGTGTCCGGTTTACAACCGCCGCCGGGTTGGTCAAGGCAAAGTTTTTTTGTAAATGCGATCGCATCGTCGAGTTTCTACTCCCGTTGTCGGTTCATAACCATGGTGTTCATAGAGTTTCACGGCTTCCCTTAAAACCGTCGCAGTTTCAATCCAAATCTCCTGAAATCCTCGTCTGTGAATTTCTTGTTCTAATTGGGTTAATAAATATTTGCCTAACCCTAGACCTCGGACCTGTGGCTGTAAATACATTTTGCGAATTTCCACGGCATTTGTACCACGATTAATCGGATAATAAGCAGCAGTTCCCACTAGGTTTTGATGTTGTTCGACTACCCAAAATTCCCCATCATTATTAAGATAATACTTTTCGACTTCCCAGACATCGATATCAGCGCCTTCCGGTTCACAATTTAAGCGATATTCAGCTAATACTGAGGCGATTAAGTCTTGAACAACTTGGCGATCGCCTGATTCCCAGGAACGAATTATAAAATCTTTATATACTTTTCTCATAACCGTTAATTCGGTGATATAATCAGTTAAGAAGTCGGAGAATTGGGCAGAGACTAACTATGAATCCGGGGTTCCGGGTGTAGTGTGGAAAGGAGTTGGCTTTCAATAGTAGCCAATTCCTCTAGTCTTTGGCTAACGGTTTCCTGTTCAAAATAAGTAGTTGCTAACACCCAATAAATGCCATAGTGACGCGCTTCGGAAGCCATCAAACCGCGATAAAACTTAGCCAATTCTGGATCGGGACAATATTCAGACAATAAGCCCAAACGTTCATGGCTGCGGGCTTCTATCAATCCAGAAACCAATAATAAATCAAGCATTCTGTGTGGTTCTTCTCGGCGGACATGGCGATTCAAACCCGCGCCATAGGGGGGAGAGGGAAGCGATCGCATGGGAATGTGTAGTTTTTCGAGCCACTGATTTACCTGTTCAAAATGCTGTAATTCTTCTTGAGCGATCGCTGTTAACATTCGCACCAATTGGGTACTAGAGGGATAACGAAACATCAAATTCAAGGCTACTCCCGCCGCCTTACGTTCACAGTGGGAGTGGTCAAGTAGGATGATATCCAAATTAGCGATCGCCTGTTGAACCCAAGCCATTGACGTAGGTTCTTTCAAGTATTTAATAGTTGCTCGTGAACCAGAAACCACAGATCCCATATCAAGACCACCGAAAAGCCACCCTAATCATAGCAGATCTGACCCAGTAGGGTACGTCAGAAGCCGTCAACCTCGCTGATAACCCGATGATTGATACAGCTTGTTCACCAGTCGCTTAATACATTGCCCTCACCCTAAATCCCTCTCCCACAGAGGGAGAGGGACTTTGAGAGGTGATCAATAGTAGGGTACGTCAGAAGCCGTCAACCTGGCTGATAACCGGATGATTGATACTGACGCACCACAGTAGTAGGGTGCGTCAGAAGCCGTCAACCTAGCCGATAACCGGATGATTGATACTGACGCACCACAGTAGTAGGGTGCGTCAGAAGCCGTCAACCTTCATCATAACCGGATGATTAACATACTGACGCACTACAGTAGTAGGGTGCGTCAGAAGCGGTCAACCTGACTGATAACCGGATGATTGATACTGACGCACCACAGTAGTAGGGTGCGTCAGAAGCGGTCAACCTGACTGATAACCGGATGATTGATACTGACGCACCACAGTAGTAGGGTGCGTCAGAAGCGGTCAACCTGACTGATAACCGGATGATTGATACTGACGCACCACAGTAGTAGGGTGCGTCAGAAGCGGTCAACCTGACTGATAACCGGATGATTGATACTGACGCACCTTATTATATAGCGGTTCTAATGTCTATAAGGTTTAACCCTCACCCAAAATCCCTTTCCCAGAATGGGAGAGGGGCTTTGAATCGTACCTCATGAGTCGGAGAACTGCTATAGTTTATTAGCGTTTACTCAGTTAAGCCATCTCTTTTATATGCCCAAACCGCAATGATAATTAAAACAAAACTAGCCCAAAACAACCAAAGTAAATGCAATAATGTATAACTTGGTTCGTCATTGATACCCGCCGATAACGAGATAAGTTTTTGGGCGTGATACACTGGCGATAATAGCATAGCATTTTCAACCCAAACCGACTCAGAAAAGGGCAGCAATCCTGAAATCAATCCGATCCCCAAAAACGACAAGCCATTGACAGTATTGACAGCTTTTGGGTCTACAAAATAACTAACAATTAAACTGAACGCTATAATGGGAATGGCTACAATCAAAAAAGTCAGCACCAAATAAATTAATTGTTGAAAATCAAAGTTTAATTTTAATTGCATATTTCCATAGGTTAAGGTAAGCATGATAACTATCATGCAAATCGAAAGAGATACAAAAACTTTAGACAAGATATAGGTGATCGAAGAAAGTGGAGTGGCGCGAATCAGCTTCAGCCAACCTTCTGCACGTTCTGATGAAATTTGACCCGGTAATGATTGCAAACAAAATGTCAGTAGAAATACGCAACATAAACCAATTAAAGCTTGCTTTACTGTATTCGTTTCTGGTTTGAATATCATACAACAAATGATTCCGCCAATCGGCAAGAGAATTCCAAATAGATAAATTGGGGTACGATATATTTGTAATACTTCAGACCAAATCTGCGCCTTAAATGACTGAAATTGATAAAACAAACCTATCGCTGTGTTTTTGGGCAATAAAATAGACTGTGTTTTAGTATCTTTATTCTGTTCAAAATCTGCTCCAGCGACTGGTTCTTCAGAAATTTGAGAACCTTCTAAATTTGGAGAAAATTTTTGCAAATTGAGATACCGAGTTGCCAGACCCTCGAGTTCTTGCCAGTCGGCTTTATTATTGGTAACCATCAAAATAGTAACGCCCCGTTTTTTACACTCGGTAATTTGATGCCAAAATTCTTCGTATCCTTCTTTATCTAAATTGCGAGTCGGCTCGTCTAAAATTAAAAGTTGAGGATTGCCAATCAATGCCAATGCAAATAAAAGTCTCTGTTTCTGTCCGCCAGATAGTGACGCAGCAAAACTGTCTTTCTTCTCAGTTAAACAGACTTGTTTCAGTGCTTCCTCTGTTGAAATAGAGTTTGAGTAATAGCCCCGAAACAAATTAATTAATTCTCTGACTTTCAATTTGTTTGGCAACTTGGTTTCTTGCAAAACGACACCGACCAAACTTTTAGATTCGGGGTCGTTAGATGGACAACCCATCAACTCAACTTCTCCATCAGTTGGTTCTATCAAACCCAAAATTAGATTTAATAGTGTCGTTTTACCAGACCCATTTTGACCCTTCAGTACGACGAATTCTCCAGGTTCTATCGTAAAACTTATATCTGCCAGTACAGTAGTTTTTTGAAACCATTTTTTGAAAATCTTCGATACATTTTTGACTTGAACTAAACTTTTCATGGAAATTTTCTAAAAGCTAGAGTAAATTGACGATGACAAAAGCAATGGCAGCAACGCCAACAGCAGGAAGAATAGACATTCCAAACATTGTAGTCAAAACGATGACTGTTCCACCTGCTGCGGCAACAGGCAAGAGTTTATCGATCACACCACCTCCGCCAGAAGTAATATCATAAGTAATATGGCTACCACAATCCCCAAAAATGCAGATATTGATGCCACTCTCACCTGAAAACAATATAATTGTTGCTATCCCTAAAATAATTACTAATCCGACAACCAGGATATGTCCTGCGGGAAGTACATCGATCCAAGTTGCTGATTGAGCGACTTGTTTTTCATGTTCAGACATATAATTATTCTCCTCAATTAGTTGATTCAAAAATTTTGAAAAAAATCACCGGTGTCATTTATTTAATATGGTTCTGATAATAAACCATGCACCTACAGCGGCAGCAGCTACGGCGACGACTGGCGCTCCTAAAGCAGTTACTACTGCCCCTGTAGCAGTTCCGATAATCAAACCAGCAATATCGGGATTAATTGGATTCTCTGGCTTATCCTTGTTTGAATTTTGAGTTTCCTGATGATTGCTAAGTTGTGATTGACAATCTTTTGATAATTGTTTCGCCTGTTGACTCCAGGTCAGCAGTGGACTAGGACAGGAAGTTTGGTATTTGAATGTGAGTCCCACTAGAACCGGAGTCCACAAAATTAGGCAAGCGATTAGAAGAGTTGCCAAGTTTTTTTTGAATTTTTGGCGACTGGTTAAATTTACCGAAGAGTTGGTAGATTTTATAAACATAAGTCCATGACTTGGAAAGAGTATCGGTAATGAGGTAAACCATATACCAATATGGCCATAGTGTGGTTACATACAAAAAGCTACGATCGCCATAATCGATCGCTATCGAAAGAATTACACTCCTTTAAAGTTTAGTTCTCCCTAACTATAGAGCCGATCGCCTGACCCCTGCAACCAGAAAAAAACAGATTTTCTGGTCAATTTTGTGACAAAATGTCAAACGAATGCCAGAAAAAACCTGATTTTCTGATTCAGAACTGAGTTATAATGGCTGAAACCCTTACCAAGCCTAAGTTTATGGATATAACGGAATTGTTACAATTTGTGGATAGGTTGGTGTCACAACAGACGGGAGAACACCTAGACGACCTACAAAAGTCGATCATTCAAGGACTGTTGACAGGGAAGACTTACAAGGATATCGCGGAAGATATCGGGAATGATGGCTACAATGAAAACTATATCGGAGATGTTAGCCGTAAATTATTTAAGATTTTATCTCAACAGCTTAACGAGGATATTAAAAAATCCAATTTTTGTTGGACTCTGGAAAGGGCAATAAATTCCCAAATATTTGGCTTTAATAACAATAATGTGACTTTGTGTCCTTATTATCCGAATGGCAATTCTGAACAGGAAGAACAAGCGATCGCTACTCCCCAACCACCGCCACCCCAAAAAATATGCCACGATTTAACCATGGCACCTAAAATCTGGAAATTTGGCGATCGCACTGATGAAATAGATACCCTATCCCGTTGGTTAATTGATGAAAGTATCCCCTTAATATCAGTGGTGGGAATAGCGGGAATTGGCAAAACTACCCTAGTCAAAAAATTAGTCGATCGCCATAAAGATAATTTTGAGGTGGTGAGTTGGAAAAATCTAAAACTGTCACCACATTTAACGCCTATTGCTAATGATATTTTAACTAAATTTAATAAGGAATCCAGCCCCAAAGATTATCAAATCCATGACCTGATTAATCTGTTAATACAACAAAAATGCTTGCTAATACTTGATGATTTACAAGAACTATTTATCAGCGGCAAGTTGGCGGGACAATACCAAAAACCATATAAAAACTATAGCCAATTTTTGAGGACGATCGCACAAATTGAACATAAAAGCAGCATTATTGTCATCAGCCAAGAACAATCCCAAGAAATGTTATTATCCCTCAATAATGACCTATATCCTATCAAATCCTTAACTTTATCCGGCTTGAATAGTGTAGACATTTTAGAGAGTCTGGAATTATCAGACCGAGAAAGCTGGTCAAATTTAATCGAAATATACGAAGGTCATCCAGTCTATTTGGAAGATATTTGCTATTTAATTAGGAATATGTTTTGCGGTAAAGTCTCGGAGTTTTTGGCAGAAGACACCCCGGTAATCACGGAATTAATGAGTAGTCAATTAGGAGAAGTTTTCGAGCGATTATCTTCCATGGAAAAAGCGATCGCCTTACAGTTAAGCCAAGTTGACCGTCCCCTGTCGCGATCGCAGTTAACCGAAAAATTATCCCTATCCTCGACGGAGATCATCAAAGGTTTACAATCTTTGCCGAGACGATGCTTGCTAAAAACCATGGAAAATGGTACAATGATGTTCCGTTTATCTCCGGTCTTTAAACAATATATATGGAAGGGTTCAATGAGGGGTCTACCTGAAATCTGAGAGTTGGAGGGTGGTTTCTGGGTGATCATCTGGTGAGGGTGAGGGGTTATAGGTAGGATTAACTAATGTGAAAGTATAGCGATCGCTAATGCAAAATTTGCGATAAAGTGGGGTCTAATAATACAGAAATTAGTATAGCCCTATGAATCAACAGCTTAACGTCATGTCAAAATGGTGGCATTTGTTGGCGGGAATGATAGCAATAGTGATGGTATTGCTATTGTCCACTGCGCCAGCTATGGCTACAGGAGTTTATCAAATGCCAGACTTGAAAACTGGCGATCGCACTTGGATTATTGATGATGAGGATATTCTCAGTCGCGCTACCGAAGGCAGAATTAACCAAAACCTGGAGAAACTAGCCGAGACGGGGTATGAGGTCCGGTTAGTGACGATCCGCCGCCTGGACTACGGAGAAACAGCCCAAAGTTTTACAGATCAGTTGTTTGAGAAATGGTTTCCCACCGCAGAAGAGGCCGCTAATCAAACTCTGTTGATGGTGGATACCCAAACCAATAATAGCGCCATCCATACCGGAGACAAAGTAAAAGAGTTGCTAACTCCTGAGATCGCCGAGAGTGTTGCCAACGAAACCCTACAAGTCCCCCTGCGAGAAGGTGAGAAGTATAATGAAGCCTTCCTGGCGGCCACGGATCGTATAGTCAAAGTCCTCTCAGGACAAGGAGATCCCGGCGCACCTAAACTCCTGGAAAATCTGCAAGTGGGGAGTACATTTAAATCGGCTGAAGAAACGGACGACAAAAGTGCGACGATCTTAGTTGTGGTAGTCCTAGTAATTGCCACAGTCGCACCTATGGCGACTTATTATTACCTTCAACGGCCTTAAAAATGGGCTGATTTAAATCGATGCAGTTTATTGATCGCACTGAAATTGAAGTAGAAGCGGGAAAAGGGGGAGATGGCATAGTTGCCTTTCGCCGGGAAAAATACGTCCCGGCTGGAGGTCCGGCGGGAGGCAATGGGGGCCGAGGGGGGTCTGTGATCCTGAAAGCGGTGGAAGACTTGCAAACTCTCCTGGACTTCCAGTATAACCGTCGCTTTAAAGCTGATGATGGCAAACGAGGCGGCCCGAAAAATAAAACGGGGGCATCGGGAAGCGATCGCATTATCGAGGTCCCCTGTGGTACAGTGGTCTATGATGCCAATACCTTAGAGCTGATGGTGGATTTAGTCACCCCTAATCAGGAATTTTGCGTGGCGGCTGGGGGTAAAGGCGGTTTGGGAAATAGTCATTTTCTCAGTAACCAAAACCGCGCCCCTGATTATGCTTTACCGGGACTACCAGGAGAAAGTCGGCGACTACGACTAGAGTTAAAATTGTTGGCAGAAGTGGGGATTATTGGTTTACCGAATGCGGGAAAATCAACTCTGATTTCGGCAGTATCTTCCGCCCGTCCCAAGGTGGCAGATTATCCTTTTACTACCCTAATTCCTAATCTGGGAGTAGTCCGTAAACCGACGGGAGATGGGACGGTATTTGCGGATATTCCGGGATTGATTGAAGGCGCACACCGAGGGACTGGACTAGGTCATGAGTTTTTGCGCCATATAGAAAGAACCCGCATTCTCCTACACATGATTGATATTACCGACACAGACCCGATCGCTAATTATCAAATTATTCAACAGGAGTTAATCGCCTATGGGCGAGGTTTGGAAAGGCGGCGGCAAATTCTGGCGCTTAACAAAATTGATGCGGCGGGGGACTCGGAGGAAAGAAGTAAGGCGATCGCTTCTCAACTTGAGGCGATCGCCGGGGTTCGAGTGTTCCTTATTTCGGCGGTAGCCCGCATTGGTTTGGAGGCACTTTTACAGGAAGTTTGGCGATTTTTGGATGACTTAAAGACCGAGGAGTAATTTGGCGGTACTTAAATAAATCCAGATCCCCAAAATATCGACAATGGTGGTAATAAAAGGAGAGGACATCAAGGCGGGATCTAACCCAAAGGAATGAAACAGAAAGGGTAATCCCGCCCCGGCGGTGGCGGCAATAATAGTAATACAAAGTAAACTAATCCCGACGGTTAAACCGATTTCAATTTGTCCTAAAAAGACAAACACCATCCCAATTACTACCACCCCTAATAAAATCCCCAAAAGTCCGCCAGTCATGGACTCGCGTATAATCACCCAAAGGGGTTTTTTATATTTCAATTCTTCGGTACTTAACCCGCGAATGACGACGGTAGAAGACTGGGCTCCGACATTCCCACCCGCATCAATTAACAGAGGGGTAAAAAAGGCTAAAGCGACGACCTCATCAAGGACGGCTTCAAAATTGCTCATCACCAAAATAGTTAAGGCGTTGGTGATTAACAAAATGAATAGCCAGGGGATACGTTTACGGGTAATGGTGGCTAAATTGGATTGGAAATAGCTTTCCCCCTCAGACCTGACAGCACCCATAATATAAATATCTTCGGTGGCTTCCTTTTGCAAAATATCGATCGCATCATCTACGGTTACGACTCCGACTAAGGTATGATCGCGATCGACCACAGGTAAAGCCACTAAATCATAACGTTGAATGGAACGGGCGACTTCTTCCTGGTCTGTATCTGTTTGGGCAAAAACGACATCAGGATTAATGATATCACCGAGGAATTGATCAAGGTCAGCTAATAATACATCCCGCAGAGAAGCGACTCCCATTAACCGCCGCTGTTCATCAACTACATAGACATAATAACTCACTTCGCGATCGCGTGCTAATTGTCTAATGCGATCGGATGCCTCTTTAATGGTTAAATTGTACCTCAAAGCGATATATTCAGGGGTCATGAGACGGCCGGCTGTTCCCGCCTGATAACCTAATAACTGAGAGGTGGCTTTACGTTCTTCGGGTGAGAGTTGGGCGAGAACCCGCCGCACTAACCGAGGGGGTAATTCATCAAATAAACCCGCGCGATCGTCGGGAGCCATACTATTGACAATCTCTAATAATTCGGAATCTCGAAACTCCTCAATTAAAGACTGTTGAATATCTGTAGAAAGGTGTTCATAAACTTCTACGGCTTCTGCTTTAGAGAGTAAACGAAAAGCAGTCAATTGCATGGCTTTGGGCAACCCATCTATTGCCTCAGCAATATCGACAGGCTGCACTGGCAATAATAGAGTTTTAACACCTTCCCAGTTGCGATCTTCTAATAACAGTCGCAATTGTTCCCTAACAATGGCTCGCAATTCACTCCGGGAACTCTTTTCCTCAATCTCCTGCATAGTTTTAGCTCCTGGGAATAATTAACTACAGTATTAAGGATATAGCAAAATCACTATGATCTAGTATATTCCCGCTCAAAAATAGTGACTTGCTATACATGAACATGAGTGCATTTTGCTAAAATAAGGGGGTGTCACCTAGGACGGGAGGAAGTAACATTGAACTCTGACACAGATACGATTCAATCTATAGATCCCATTCAGTGGGACGAAAAATTTATCTCAACTTCTCATGCTGAACCGAGTTTTTACTATTTCGCCTACGGTTCCTGTATGTGTCCGGTAGATTTGCAACGGACTCTAGGTGAACCTACTCATTCCTATGTGATCGGACCTGCTACTCTACGGGGTTATCGGTTGGGGTTTTATCGCCATTCCCGGCGGCGCAATTGTGGCGCTTTGGATATAGTTAAAGATGCTAATTCTTCTGTGGAAGGGGTTTTGTATCGACTTCCTTGGCGTTTAAGCGATCGCCTTGATGAACGGGAAGAGGTGAAAATTGACCCGGATAAACAGGTTCATATTGGCGGATATCGCCCAGAAATGATTGACGTACATTCTCAGGGTAAGGATTATCAAAACGTGCGGACTTATATGGTCATTAATAAACTCACCCAAGAATTAGCCCCCAATGATTGGTATTTTAATGTAGTTTTACGGGGTGCAGTTACCTGTGGTTTAACTCAGGAATATTGTTGGCAACTATTTAACCATATGTATAATCTGCAACGCCAACAAGTTAATTATCAGAATTCCTAATTAATTATCAATGGGTTACTGTAGAGACCAGCCTAGCCTGGTCTCGGCTGATGATTAGACCTCAGAAATCATTGACTTCTGCAATAATATCCAAGCTGGTTTTTGCCTGATTATTGGTATGCTTATAAAGTTCCCGTAAATAGATATTACCATTTTGATATTCAATGTAAAACATCCATTTTGATGTCGGGTCAATATCTACGGTGTAAATCTTAGCGTGAGTCCCCTTTAATCGCTTGAGGCGACTCATAGGAAAGTATTGATTTTGATAGGATTGGGGATTTTGTAACTCCGCGATCGCCGCCAAAAATTTCAGTTGTTGAGGTTCGGAAAAAACTGCCATAGCTTGGCGAATAATACCGCGATCGTCAATTAATGGGGGAAATGGTGATGACATCAATAACTATCCTTGTGGTCAATTATTTTTTGATATATGGAGTTACCGACCTGTCGATAAGCTGTAGCAGCATGACGGCTTTCTATGGCTTTAAATAGGGTAATTAACAGGCGATTAAATAGGGGGTCTTCGTCAATGGTGAGAATTACGCGCAGGTAGTAGTTAACAATAAATGAGTATAGGGAAGAACGGTAGTTATCTTTGAGATGAAATTGACAAAACTGATGAAGTCGTCTACTCCGCAGACTAGAGTTAGTTAATAATAAGGGAAGCCAATGTTCAACTTCCTTGAGGATAATTAATTGTTCTTCCTGACTAAATTTAGCTAAGTCCTGATTAAACTCATCAGTGGATTCAAACACAAGATCCATAATAGATTCACCCCTCACCGTGATTAAGCGATCGCTCACTATGTCTTCTGTTTCAATAGGGCCAGGTGCTGGTCAGGAAAACTATTACGGAGGCGAAAGCTAAAACCCCTTGGAGTAAATTACCGAGGACGGTCCCGACAAAAATCCCGATCGCCGCCTTAACAGCGGAGCGCACCCGCAGACCCAAGACCAAATCCTGACGATAGAGAAATTCTCCGACAAAAGCGCCCACCAAAGGACCTATTAACAGTCCTAATAAAGGTCCGCCAAAAGGTAAAGCTGGTAAGAGACCAAAAAACCCCAATAATAAGCCAATGATCGCGCCAATTTGTCCCCATTTACTAGCGCCAGCTTTTTTAGCACCCAGATAAGCACTGAGGAACTCAACACCGACACTTAAAAGCAGGACAGCGATCGCCACACCAATAGGCCACCCCATACCAGAAAAACCAGCAAAGATAGCCCAAATCAAAATAGCGGTAACAATCAGACCTGATCCAGGCAGCCCCGGAACGACGGCTCCGATGACTCCCAGGAGCATTACCAGCACCAATACCCAGTATAAAAATAGCATTGTCTACCCCATTTTCAGTTCTAAATTTTCGTGGCATCAGACCAACCAGAGCGATCCAAAGTATCAGCCAATTTATCAGCAATTCCCTCGATCCAAACTTCATCTTGTTTGGTATAGCTGCGGGGAGTATTCGCCCCCAAAATCAAGACACCGCGATCGCCCATAGGTTGGCAGATGACACCCTGAGTATTAGGAGGCAAATAGTCAAACTCAACCCTTCCGGGATACAAGGCCAAATTGACCAAGTAAACAGGTTTGCGGGTCTTCTGAACCCGTTTAACAATAGGTCCGGGTTCGACTTGAGAATTAACCCCTAAAACGCCGCGTCGGAGTAACACCTGAGCATCCCAAACCACCAAAAGCGATCGGGTGACGGTATTAGTTAACAACATCAGAGAAGCCCAAGCCAGTTCAGTTTTGACCACATCAGGCAAATCCGGCTGGAGTTCAAAACCTTGGGGACCCTCCAACTCCACAGCGTCCGGTGGGACAGGTTGAATTTGCTGCCACAGTAAGCCAGTCAAAATCAACAAAGCGCTTAATATGACTCCCAAGGCATCCGAGCGGGCTTGAGAGTCCAAAATCTGGGGGGTTTCTAAACGATTGACGAGCAATAGCACCCCCCCTAAACCCCCCACAACCAGGGGCAAAAGTCGCAGAACTCGGTTAGAATTTATTTGAGCCATTTATGAGAAGCTCTAAAGGACAACTGAGATCCGATCAACCCACTTCTGAAGGATCAATAATCCGCTGGAATAAATAGCCAGTACCGCGAGCGGTCAAAATCAGTTCTGGGTTGCTAGGATCATCTTCTAACTTAGCTCTGAGGCGGGAAATATGCACATCCACGACGCGAGTATCAACATGGCGTTCGGGAGTATACCCCCAGACCTCCTGGAGAATTTCGGATCGGGAAAAGGGTTCTCCTGACCGACTCACCAAGAGTTCCAATAGGCTAAACTCCATCCCGGTTAAGCGGATGCGTTCATCACCTTTGTAGACCTGTCGCTTGTTGGTGTCAATCCTAATACTGGCAATTTGGATAACTCCAGAACTGGGAATTCCAGAAGCGCCATTTTTATCAATGCGGCGCAGGACGGAACGGATACGGGCCTCTAGTTCCTTGGGTGAAAAGGGTTTGACGACATAATCATCTGCGCCTAATTCTAACCCGGTGATGCGATCGGCGACATCCCCCAAGGCGGTGAGCATAATAATGGGAATGTCAGACTCCTTCCGTAATTCCTGACAAACTCCGTAGCCATCTAGTTTAGGCATCATCACATCCAAAACCACGAGGTCAGGTTCTGTCTGGCGGAAGATTTCTAAAGCCTCTTCCCCGTCGGCCGCAGTTACTACATCGTAACCGATCATAGAAAGGCGAGTTTCCAAAATCCGGCGGATGCTGGCTTCGTCATCGACAACTAAAATTCTTTCCTTATGGTTTTCCAATTGACCTCAATACTCCCTCTATAACACTAGACTTACTTTCATATAGTTTAACTGTAGGTGCGATCGCCTCTATTGTGCGGGTGGCATATAGCGCGTGTTGATCCCATTGTTTGCATATACAATAAGATTGTACAGCCACTATTTTAAACAATGCCCAAGCCTCGAACATTATATGTTTGTCGTGAATGCGGGGCCGAGTTCTCCCAATACTTTGGTCGCTGTTCCAATTGTCAAGCCTGGAATTCTCTTGTAGAACAGGTGGTTGAACCATCCCCCACGCCGTCTCTACAGCGGTTTAGTTGGAGTGAGTTGGGGTCTGGGTTAACCGAGGATACTGTCAATAAGCCCAATCAAGGACAACCGAGGTTATCATTTAAGCTGTCTCAGATTTCTGATCAGACTCAATCGCGCATCCCTTCTGGATATGGAGAGTTAGATCGGGTGTTGGGAGGTGGCATTGTTCCGGGGTCGTTGGTGTTGATTGGCGGTGAACCTGGTATTGGTAAGTCTACTTTACTGCTACAGGTGGCTAATAGTTTATCCCATCATGCCCGGGTGCTATATGTGTCGGCGGAAGAATCTGGTCAACAGGTAAAATTGCGATCGCAGCGTTTATGGAATGCTCCATCAGTGGCTAGTGTAGCTGATGATGATGCTCATGACTTACAGACTGACAATGATGCACAAGTAAATAACCACCATAGTTCAGATGCTGTGGAAGTTACTAATGTTGACCCGTTTACCCAACAGTTACGCAACCAACACCCTCAACAGACATCCCTCGCTACAGGAAATGGTCATTTATCTTCTGCTCAGTCGCCACCGGAATTATCCCCAGAGTCGGAAAATGGTAAAAATAGCCATGATTCTCGGGAGGAGGCGGATTTATTTTTGCTCCCAGAGACGGATTTAGAGGTCATCCTGCGGGAGTTGGAATCCCTTAAACCCACTTTGGCGATCATCGATAGTATTCAAACTATTTATTTCGCTAGTCTAACATCGGCTCCCGGTTCTGTCGCTCAGGTGCGGGAATGTACCTCGGCTTTGATGCAGGTGGCGAAACGGGAAAATATTACTTTGTTGATTGTGGGTCATGTGACTAAGGATGGCAGCCTGGCGGGTCCCAGGGTTTTGGAACATTTGGTTGATACGGTATTGTATTTTGAGGGCGATCGCTTTGCGTCTCACCGTCTATTGCGATCGATGAAAAATCGATTTGGCGCTACCCATGAAATTGGCGTGTTTGAGATGGTTTCCCACGGGTTACAGGAGGTTTCTAACCCGTCGGAATTGTTTTTGGGAAATCGCGATGATTGCTCGCCGGGAACTGCCACTATTGTCTCTATGGAGGGAACTAGACCTATTGTGGTCGAGATCCAGGCTTTGGTGAGTCCTGCTAGTTATGGGTCGGCGCGACGGACGACTACGGGGGTTGATAGTAGCCGTTTGATGCAGATTTTGGCGGTTTTGGAAAAGCGCGTTGGTATCCCTCTTTCTAAGTTAGATGCGATTGTCGCTTCTGTGGGAGGGTTAAAGGTGGATGAACCGGCGGCGGATTTGGGAGTGGCGATCGCCATTGTCGCTAGTTTCCGCGATCGCCTTGTTGATCCTCGCACCATTTTAATCGGCGAAGTCGGATTAGGCGGACAGGTGCGCCCCGTGTCACAATTAGAGTTAAGATTGCGGGAGGCGGCTAAGTTGGGTTTTAAACGCGCTATTGTACCCAAGGGACAAAAACCAGAAGATTTGGGAATGCAAATTTTACCCGTGGGTCGAGTAATTGATGCGATTCTTGCTTCTATCCCTACTCAACCTCCCAATGTGTCTCAGAGTTTTGATGATGATTTCGATGATGATGATATCGGTTTTTGAGTTAAGCTCAAAGTAGGTATAAACTGCTAGTTTTTCAGTCCGTTGTCAAGGGGGGGGAATTTATTATGGCTCATACTATTGTTACTGATGTCTGCGAAGGGGTCGCTGATTGTGTTGGCGCTTGTCCCGTGGCTTGTATCCATCCCGGTCCCGGTAAGAACACTAAGGGAACTGATTGGTATTGGATTGATTTCGATACTTGTATTGATTGCGGGATTTGTTTACAGGTCTGTCCGGTAGAAGGCGCTATTGTAGCGGAAGAGAGACCAGAGTTGCAACAAACTCCAGAATAACTTGAGGTGACGATCGCTTTGTGTGTTTATGATCTTGGCGATCGCCCTAACAATGAACACTAATCTACACCATTACAACTCGAATTATGATACAGCAAGCGATCGTGACTACCAGTGGTGATGTCCTCAATGTGCGTTCTAGTCCCTATGGTCCCGTTATTGATACTGTTGAACCCGGAACTGTGGTCGAAGTGATCGGAACTCCTGTTCGTCAAGGAGGGTTGACTTGGGTTCCTATTGGTGGCGATCGCTGGGTATCGCGAGAGTTTTTAACTGTTCATAACCCCACCACTGAAACTGATGATCATCTCGCTAATACTATTGGCGGACCGAAAATTGTCGCTACTCAAACACAAGAGACCATCGCTGGTGGTCTAAAGGTCTATCACACAGAGTTATTTGATGCTGGGGGATGGTTAGTTAATACAGTCCGCTGTATCTCTGGTCGTATCGGTCAGCAAACACCATCAGACCAGCCTGGATCTCAAACACCCATTCCTTTTGGGGTTTATACTTTTGATATACCAGGTTCCGTAGAATATGCTGGCGGCGAATTTGGCGGGGTTTGGTCAGCAGTAACTCCCACCTTTGAAACCGATCGCGGCGGGTTTGGGGTTCATTATGATCCTTCCGTTTTTAAGGATAATGAAGAAACCGGAACCGCTGGCTGTTTGGCTACTCCTACTATTGAAGAACGGGATCTGATGACCGATTTTATCCGCACCCATGCTCCCACTCATTTGATTATTCAACCCCAATTAATCGATAATGGACCCATTACAGACCCGTCAGAGCGTCAGAGTTCGGGTCCGGTAGGGGTTCCTGAAGACTAGAAGACCAAATATCATCTATTTCCGGGTTGAACTTTGGCGATATTTCCGAGACTTTGTTTATATCTAACCGATTTTGTTCTTGGAGTTTGACTAATTCTTCCTGATAGGTAGCAATGAGGCGAGCTAAACTTAGGGCGATCGCATCCCAAGCCTCATCGCTCCTGATTTTATCGGCAATCCCCTGAAACAAACCCTCTTGTTTACTATTTTTTACATATTCTTTCAGACGAGAACCAGATTTTTGTATAGCCGCTTGGTAAACATCACCATTTGACCACCAGATCCCCGGTTGATTCAGTAACCAAGTGAAAATATACTCCCGTGCGTGTTGTTCGCGAACCCAAGTAGCTAGATACTTCAATTCATCCATTTGTCCCTCCGACCCCATATTGGCTCTGAGTGAGATTTGAGATTGTCCCTGATTCATTCTACATTAATGCTCATCCCGTGGCGATCGATTTTCATCTCCCCTAATTTACTCAAAGGCGATCGCCTTCCCGTCCAGGTGGGAATAACTGCGATCGAGCATTTAAGGGGGTTCATAATTCCAGACATTGTGAACCCCGATCAACTGTAGTCATTAGACAGAATTAATCATCAATTAAACCGCTAACATAGCCTTTCTATAAACCATTTCCACAACCTCAGCCAGAAGCTTCATTCCTTCCATAATCTCCTCATCAGTAGCAGTCAGGCTAATGCGAATACATTGATTTTTGTGCGACCATTCTTGTTGTAATCCTGGGAAAAATGAATTGCCAGGAACTACGATAACACCGACTTTTTTAAGCTCCTGATATAGTTCCAAGTCTGTGATTGGCAAATCCTTAAACCAAATCCATGCAAAAATAGCACCTTCTCCCCGATGCAAGAACCAGGGTAAATCCTTCGACATCGCATCATTTAACGTCGCTTCTAATATCGTAAATTTCTGGCGGTAGTAGGGACGAATTACCTCAACCGAAATATCCGATAAAGCACCTGATCCAATCGCTCTAGCTGCTATAGCTTGTCCGTAGCGGGGGGAGTGAATACAGGCGTTCGTTTGGAAGGCTTCCAAAACCCTAATCACATCTTCATTACCAATAGCCACACCTAAACGCTCTCCGGGTAATCCTGCTTTAGACAAGCTGATACAGTGGATAATATTATCAGCAAAAACCGGAGTCATGTCCGTAAAATTCAAAGCTGGGAAAGGGGGAGAATATGCGGAATCTACGAATACTGGGACATCGTAAGGGGAGGCTAAATCCGCGATTTTTTGCACTTCTTCGGAGGTGAGAATATTGCCGCTAGGATTACAGGGACGGGAAAAAATAACGCAGCCTGTATCCTCATTAATTGAGAGTTGATTAAAGTCGGGACGATATTTAAACCGATGGGAATTTTCGTCTATGTCGAGGGTGGGTTGATAAGCACAAACCGCCTCGGGAATAAGACTAACGCCGCCGTAACCTGTATAGTCTGGACTGAGGGGAAGGACAATGTTTTTAAGGTTTCCCTGGCTGTTATAACCTCCGAAGGCGTTGGCGGCGTAAAAGTAAATTGATTGACTTCCGGGAGTGACTAGGATATTGCGATCGCTTAAATTTAACCCATAGCGAGAGTTAAAATCTTCCACAATGACATCAATAAAAGGTTGGTACCCTTGGCTAGAACCGTAGCGACAGACCACTTCGCCATATTCGGGACTAGATAGCAGTTGCTGAGTACATTCGCGCCAGAGTTGTTCGACTTCTGGTAAGATGACCGGGTTTCCGGCGCTTAAATTAATAAATTCTTGACCTTTACCAGAGCGCAACGTTTCGATAATATCTTTCATAATAGCTCGGACTCCCGTTAAACGAGACATCCGATCGCCAAAGTTCGTCAAAGCCGGATTCATAGTAAACTTCACCTATAATTAACTAGAATAGATTTTAACCAGACCTGGAGACAGTGGGGAAGCCAAGTAGCCAGTTTGTATTTTGTCCGGGTTGGGAGTGCAGGTCAAGTTAAAAAGTGTAACAATTTGGGGTTAGCCACATTTGATTGTGTTATAATGCCGCACAGAGCCGGGTTACTTGATTAGATTGGGAAAACATAATTAAACTCATCTAGCCTAGCTTGATAGACCGAGTAGAACCCGCGTCCAATCCGCGAACCATGCAGACACACGCCAAGGAGAACCTAGACTGTGGAGATACTCGCTGGAATTTTCGCCCTTTTGTTTGTCATCGGTATTGTTGTCGTCATTCTGGTGGCTATTGTGGGTGTCCAGGCTTATAATAGCCTAGCACGTCTACGCAGACGCTATCAAAATGCCTATGCTCAGATTGATGTTCAACTCAAACGCCGCCATGATTTAATCCCTAATTTGGTCGAAACAGTTAAGGGTTATATGGCTCATGAAAGGGGAACCTTAGAAGCTGTTATTGCGGCTCGTAATGCTGCTGTGACCGCCACGAATCAAGCAGCAGCCAACCCTGGTGACCCCCAAGCCATGCAACAGTTAGGACAGGCGGAAGCTGCTTTAACCGGTACATTAGGAAGGTTATTTGCTCTATCAGAAGCCTACCCAGATTTAAAGGCTGATAAGTCCATGGATCAACTCATGGAAGAGTTGCGATCGACTGAAAATAAGATTGCTTTTGCGCGACAGGCTTTTAACGATGCCGTAACTGTTTACAATACCAAAAGAGACGTATTTCCGAGCAATTTAGTCGCTAGTAGTTTCAACTTCCAAGAAGCTCAATTACTAGAAGAATCATCCCCCGAGGTGAAAGAAGTTCCTAACGTTTCCTTCTAATTATGAATTTCTTTGAGCATCAAGACCAAGCCAGACAAAACACCGTTTATTTGCTGGGTCTGTTTCTGGTGGCTGTGATTGTGATGATAGCCCTATTATATGGGGTGGTGGTATATGCACTGCACGATAATTTTTTGATATGGCGACCAGAACTATTGTTGTTAGTAGCCTTGGGAGTGGTGGCTACTGTGGGTGGGGGAAGTGTCTATAAATCCATTCAATTACGGGGGGGAGGTAAGGTAGTCGCTGAGGATTTGGGGGGAACATTAGTCGATCGCATGACCGGAGATGAACTGGAAAAACGACTACTTAATATTGTAGAGGAAATGGCGATCGCCTCTGGAATTTCCGTTCCCGAAGTGTATGTTTTAGGGGAAGAACAGGGAATCAATGCTTTTGCGGCGGGATTTACTCCCAATGATGCAGTAATTGGGGTAACGCGAGGTTGTTTAGAACAACTCGATCGCGATGAGTTACAAGGGGTAATCGCCCATGAATTTAGCCATATTCTCAATGGAGATATGCGCCTAAATCTCCGACTCATCGGAGTTATTCAGGGTTTAATCCTGATATATATTATGGGTCGGGTAATGTTAAGAGGTAGTTGGTGGGGGGGTAGTGACAACTCCTCGTCAAAAGGCAAAGATTCGGGCTTGATTATTGGTTTAGGAATGGTAGTTATTGGTGGGATCGGCTTTTTTTGCGGTAGGTTAATCAAAAGTGCCGTTTCTCGACAACGGGAGTTTTTAGCGGATGCTTCCGCAGTTCAGTTTACCCGCAACCCTGACGGTATTAGTGGCGCACTACAAAAGATTGCGGGCTATAAATCTGGTTCTAAGGTAACAAATCCTAGGGCTGAAGAAGCTAGTCACCTGTTTTTTGGGGAGGCTTTTACAGGGATTTTTGAGAGTTTCGGACAAATCTTTGCAACTCATCCCCCTGTGAAAGAAAGGGTTAAGCGTTTGGAAGGTTTCGCGGGTCGCACTTGGTCGGTGGAAGAAACCGGAAATAATGCTTCTATGTCGTCTATAGCTTCCGGTAATGAAATGGTGGCGGGGTTTGCGGGTTCATCGCCTCAACCACAGCCGCAACCGGAGTCCTTGTCGGTTTCACCGGATCGGGTAGTCGCCGGAGTGGGAACTACCAACCCTAAACACCTTGATAATGTGCGGGGGTTTTTGGCGGATATCCCCGAACCTGTACGCATGGCTACCCGTGATGTAAATGGGGCGATCGCCATTATTTATAGTTTATTGTTGCATACAGACCCAGAAGTGCGCGATCGCCAAATGTCTTCCTTGCGAGAGTCCTCCCCGCCGCCAGTGTTGGAAATGATCCAAAACCTCAGTCCTTACCTGGAGAGTTTGAACGCGCGGACTCGTCTACCGTTGATTGATTTAGCCATACCTGCTTTGCGTGGTGGAAGTGTTAGCCAGTGTACCCAACTGCTGAAACAAGCCAGGGTTTTGATTAAAGCTGACAATCATCTGAGTCTGTCTGAGTATGCAATTTTTGTCGTGTTGCGTCAACGGTTGACTAACTACTTTCCCGCCACACAGCAGGAACCTAAAGTTAAGTTTACTGAGATTAAACAGATTTGGTCCGATTGTGTTATTGTGTTATCGGCTTTGGCTCGCGTCGGCCAAGATTCTCCGGGGGCGGTTGATATGGCTTTTCAAGCCGGACTGTTGCGCCTACCTAGAAATTCCGGGGAAACTTTACCCACTCAACCCGGTGAATATAGTTTGACTCAAGTTGGTGAGAGTCTCAAACGTCTGGAACTCGCCGCACCCAAACTTAAACAGGCGGTGGTTGATGCTTGCGCCTATACTGTCCTGGCTGATCACCATGTCACCTTAGACCAAGCCGAGTTACTCAGGGCGATCGTGATTTCTCTTAACTGTCCTATTCCACCATTTTTAGACGCACCCAGCAGCGCCAATCAGAGATAGAGTGGAGACAATTATTTTTCTCCACTCTAGCAAGTTATTAACCAGGACTGTCGATCGCCTTCCATTCCAGAACCACTGGAGACGGCACAGCGATCGCAGATTTTGTTTGAGCGATCGAAAGGTTAAGCTCAATTTGATCGGCTTGGGAAATTTTGGGCAAAATATCGGTTAAATCGTATTGTCCAACATTCGGGCCGGGTGCTTTTTCGCCAAACTCATCTACCGCCTCAAGTATCCTACCATTACTGAACACAATTTGCAACGGTTCAGGATGATTAAATGTTACCGAACCCGGAAACCCCACCAAACGCAAACTAACGTCTTTTACCTCCCCATTTTTGACCCGCTTAAACAGAATGACCTGCCAAGAATTACCTTGATGATCTCTCAAACTATGGCGAGATTTATAAAGTATCTGTCCGGGAGCCTCCTCCTGTTGTTGAATTAAGGCGATCGCTGTTTCAGGCGAAACCATAACCAACAGCAAAGGGAGGATAATTAGCAACAAAATCGACACCAGTTTTCTGACATTAATCAACATTAGTTCTAACATCCCTTTAAACAAAGCTTTGATGCCAACTGATTGTTAACTTAACCATTTAGTTATAATAACAGATAATCACATTAAATGGGGCTATTTCTTCCAGTATTCTGGTGTCCCCGGCTGGGAGTATATTTGCTTATATAGCAGTTCCCGGACTGATGAGGTACTTTTCAAAGCCCCTCTCCTTTTCTGGGAGAGGGGTTTGGGGTGAGGGCTGTATTTGATAGATATGAGAAGCGCTATAGTGATGATTAATTATCACAAATTAGCGCTGTTTACACACTAACATAGTCATATCATCATGAACTTGATGATCGCCGATGTATTCCATAACATCATTAATAATAGACTGTCGAATTTCAGCAGCAGTCAGATGACGATTTTCCGCTACCACTTCACAGAGTCGAACTACTCCATAGTGAAGCTGATCAGCATTTTCTGCCTCAGTAATACCATCAGTATATAAAACCACCACATCCCCAGCATTTAAATAGGTAGTATAATGGCTAATAAACTCCGATATATCATCAACCAATCCAATCGGGAAACCCAGATCAATAGTTTCGATACGTTGCACATTTCCATCAGCACGAACTAAAATTGCTTCCTCATGTTGACCACAGATTCTGATTTATTCATCTTCATAATCAAGCAATACCAGAGTCATATTTTTATCACAGTTCATTCTTACCACATTGAGGTAAATAGTTCGATTAAGAACATCCAAAAATCTGACCCGATCAGTTTCTCCCGCTTCCAGTAAAGTTCGGACAGCAGTTTGAGCCATTAACATCACCATACCACTTTCTAAACCGTGTCCGGTGACATCTCCCATGCAGATAGTCACCCCGCCGCCAAAGGCGAGAACATCATAATAATCTCCTCCTATGTCTGTAGCAGGTTCCATATAACCCGCAATATCAAGGTTTTTAATGTCCTGAAGTTCCGCTTCACTGGGTAACAGCAAACGTTGTAGACGGCGGGTAATTTCCAACTCCATATTCAGAGATTTATTTTCATAATCTAGCTGATGATTAAGCATTTTAATTTCTTGATATGCTAAAGCCAGGGACTCTTGAGATTTTTGCCTTTCAGTAATATCTCTAAAAGTGCCAATCATAAATGATCTGTTTCCTAATTTAGCCTGATTTAACGTAACTTATACCGGAAATTGAGAACCATCAGCCCGCCATCCTATAGCCGACTGACAAGGAGATTTTAACCATTTTTCAATTAGCAAACTATCCCAATTGTAGGAATTATCATCAGCCCTCACCAATTTCCTAATTTCCATCCCAATCAACTGTTCTTTCCCATAACCAAAGATAGCCTCAGCACTAGGATTAGCGGTCAACACCACCAGAGAAGATACCGTAAAAGTAAGAATAGCATCAGTAGCAGTCTCCACGATCGCCTCCGTTTTTCGCACCGCTGCTTCCAAAGCATCCATTACATAATTATAGCGGCTGGCAATTTGTCCAACTTCCGTAAATGGTTCCACCGGAACCCGCAAACTCAAATCCTTAGTTTGAGCTTGAAAGTCCATAACTTTAAACAGTTCATAACTATCGGTTTTAGCGCGATGTTCATAAATGTTTAGTCCCATATTTTCCCCTTCTTCCGAAACTCGCAAAGGGTAGAATTTATTGATAATTAACAGCAAAATCAAACTGAGTAAAAATCCCCGGATAGCACCACTGACTATTCCCAACACTTGTACAGCTATTTGACCAAAGCGATTTAAGCCTGTATTTAGCACATCTAATCGCCCAAATAAACCCACTGCCAAAGTCCCCCAAACTCCTGCCCCCACATGAACCGCCACTGCATCTACAGCATCATCAATGCCCCACCTAACTAATTGTTTAGATACCTCTGTAGCAATGATAGCTCCCAAGGCTCCAATGATTATGGCTGGCAAAGTTCCCACCGCATTACAGGAGGCAGTAATTGCTACCAATCCAGCCAGAGAGCCATTAATTAAACATTCTATTTCTACCCAACCTGTGCGCCATAAAGACACAAATAAATTGACTAACATTCCCGCGACTCCGCCTAAAATAGTATTCACAATAATCACGGGAATTTTATCGTTGACCACCAAGGCGCTACCACCATTAAACCCTAGCCAACCTATCCAAAGTAGCATCACTCCTAACACCGACAAAGGTAAATTAGACCCATGAATTTTACGGGGACTTTTACCTTGAGGAAATCGGCCCGCTGCGGGGTCCAATTACTAATAAAGCAGCCAGGGCTACCCATCCCCCGATACTATGAACAACAGTAGACCCCGCAAAGTCGATAAACCCTAACTGATCTAGCCAACCATTAGCGACACCATTATTTAAACCATTCCAAGCCCAATGTCCAAAAATCGGATAAATTAACCCAGAGGTAAAGCCAGCGACAATTAAATAGGCTTGAAATCGCATTCTTTCCGCAACCGCCCCAGAAACAATGGTGGTGGCGGTGCTACAGAACATAGTCTGAAATAGAAACAAAGCAGCTACACTGGGGATGTTGCTAACATCTAAAACAAAGTAACTAGAACCAAATAGTCCTAATTGGGAGGTACCAAACATTAGCCCATAGCCGATCGCCCAAAATAGCCAGACAGAAATTCCGAAGTCAGCTAGGTTTTTGATGGCAACATTAATGCTATTCTTGGAACGGGTTAACCCCGACTCCAAACACATAAACCCGGGCTGCATCAGGAATACTAAACTTGAGCAAATTAGCAGCCATATCAGATCATTCATGAATTATAAGATGGTTGGAAAAGGTGGCTGTTCAATATTTATAGCAAAAAGCAATTAATTCAGGAAATCATCGAAATTATGTACAATTTAGCAATTATTGGTGGTGGCATTGTCGGACTGTCTACTGCTTATTCATTAAGTTTAACTCATCCTAGGGCTAAAATTATCATCTTGGAAAAAGAAAAATCTTGGGCTTTTCACCAAACTGGCAATAATAGTGGGGTTATCCATTCGGGTATTTATTATAAACCAGGTAGCCTCAAGGCGACTCTCTGCAGTCAGGGAAATTTATCAATGGTTAACTTTTGTGAACAGCATGGGATTAAATATGATGTTTGTGGTAAAATAATTGTGGCTACGGAACCGGAAGAATTGCCCTTGTTAGATAATCTGTATCAACGAGGCTTAGATAATGAAATTCCTGTGGCTAAAATAACGCCGGAAGAAGTAGCAGAAATTGAGCCTCATGTGCGTTGTTTGGCGGCGATTAAAGTTGGATCTACGGGGATTGTTAGCTATAGTGAAGTTAGCGCCAAATATGCAGATTTAGTGGCGGAAAAAGGGGGAGATTTACGGTTAAATACTAAGGTGCATAAAATCACGGAAACTTCCCAGGGTTTAGTATTAACCACTAATCAGGGAGAGTTTGTCACGGATTTTGTGATTAATTGCGCTGGTCTTTATAGCGATCGCATTACGGAATTAACCCAGGTAAAACCCCCGGCTAAAATCATCCCATTTCGGGGAGAATACTATGAGTTAATCCCGGAAAAAAGATATTTAGTTAAGAATTTAATTTATCCAGTTCCTAACCCCGATTTCCCATTTTTAGGGGTGCATTTTACGCGGATGATTGATGGTTCGGTACACGCGGGACCGAATGCGGTTTTAAGTCTGAAGCGGGAGGGTTATAAAAAAACTGATGTTGATTTGGGTGAATTAATGGAAATTCTGACTTATCCAGGACTATGGAAACTGGCTGCTAAATACTGGAGTGATGGTGTGGAAGAAATTATCAGGTCTTTTAGTAAAGCGGCATTTGTACGGAGTTTACAACGATTAATCCCGGAAATAACAGGGGAGGATATCATCCCCACCCATGCGGGAGTCCGCGCACAGGCGTTAATGCCTAATGGGGGATTAGTGGATGATTTTCTAATTGTAGAAAAGCCCCGTGCGCTTCATGTTTGTAATGCGCCATCACCAGCGGCGACGGCTTCTTTAGAAATTGGGAAAGCGATCGCTCAAAAAGTCCCCAATTATTCATAAATTGATTTCCTCGCAGTCTTGGGCGGATCATGAAGTGTTCATTTATATTTCTCCGACTACCTTTTTGATTATTATAACAATAAGGGAATTGCTTTTGAAGAGTTAACCCAGAAGCGGGGTTTCTTTCGGTGCAACTCCCACAGGGTTGGAAGATAGCGATCGCCGCCCTGTTAACAGCTAATGAATGCCTCCCGTCGCTGAAAAAGTCCCATGGCCACCATAAACGGATCTAGGGAGTGATGACCCAGGCGAGGACACCATTATATATATGGCCCATTTAGGCTCTCTAAATAGTGTTCGTTGCCTGTTCATAAATATTTACAATAAAAAATTGTATTTTGGTTGACAAAAAAACCGCAAATTTGTTATGTTGGTTGTCAACTTAGGTTAAGCGCCGAACTGATTTTCGACTGGGCAGTGACAGCAAAGCATATCCCCAGTAGTGCGCGTCTAGTTTCTGGCTTGAACGCCATCTGTGGTGGTCTAAAAGAACTTAATCTAAGTGGGGATATGGTGCATCAAGTATATAGCGTCAACTGGGCTTGAAAATCAACCCAGGAAGATGGTCTTAGTCTCAAAAATTAGCCAATGTGATCTATCCAGCATCATGATCGCGCGGTCATGTCATGGTTTGATGTTGCTGGGGAGCCGATGTGGTTGAATTTAAACCCGGCTGATTAGTAATACCCAAAAATCCGCTCTACCAGTGGAAGAGGGGGCTAGTTTTTGATGACTTTCGATGGCGGTGTTACGTCACCGACTCTAGTTCTGTAGAGACTACGATTTCGATATTTTATTGCCTTTCAAAATTAAGGACTTCAATCATGGTGAAAGTGTACTTCAGGACAGTCACTAACAATAACCAAACCTATGGCAAAGGGTACTTTGTCTACGGAAATTCCCAAACTGCGAACGACCAAGAGATAGTCTACCACACCGATTTGAGGGAGTTTGTCTACACCGACCCGGACACGCAAATCGATCTGAGTAAAGGCGCGAGAGGAACGCTGCACTTTGTGATTGGTGGGAACCCTGCCAATGCCGTCCCAGCCCGGAGTGTATTTAACATTGAAATGGCCGACCCGGTTGGGAACTTGCAAACCACAGCCAAAGAAGGCTCCCAGTCTTGCCGTCCCGGCCAACTAGGTTTGACCAATAAAGCTGGTATCTGGCTAGAATGGCCTTCGATTGGCGATGCAGCCCCCTCCTGGTGGGAAGGGAAACCAGATGGCAGTTCCAGCGAAGGCGAGAAACCGACCCAGCCCAGTGGGGGTTCAGAGGAGCCACAACCGACCCCGCCGAATGTTGACTGGTCTAGTTTCATACCACCACAGGGTGGCTGCGCCCCCACACCCCCAGGCCACATAAAGATAAAGATTCCGTATGACATCGGCAAGCGAGATTTTCCGAATAGTTACTTGCCGCAAGTAGACTTGAGCAAAATGAATCTGAGCGGTATCGATCTGAGCTTTTCCTACTTGTGTGGAACTAACTTAGGAGCCACTAACCTGTGCGCGGCTAACTTGGGTTACGCCTATCTCTCTCACGCCAATCTCGGCTATGCCAATCTCAACTATGCGTATCTGGGCTATGCTAATTTGTCTTTTGCCGATTTAAGCTACGCGGTTCTCAGCCAAGCGGATCTGAGTTTTGCTAACTTGTGTCAGGCGAAGCTAATTGGAGCCCAATTAAACCAGGCTAGCTTGGCTTACGCGAATTTCTGTTACGCTTATCTGGGCTATGCCAATCTCAGCTATTCCTATCTTGGCTATGCTAACTTCTGTGGTGCTGACCTGACAAATGCGGACCTGCAAGGAACCGACATGACTGGGGCTAACTTCACCAATGCCAACCTGACAAATGCGGACCTGCGGGGAGCCAACATCACTGGGGCTAACTTCAGTAATGCGAACCTCACGGGGGCTAAACTTGATGATGCCCAGAAGCAACTGTTAGGAATTGCCTAATAAAGGTAATCCCAACGACAAATTATTCTACCGTTGATGGTATCAATTTCCCATGGTTGAAATCCATCCTCAAACCCGGTTACATTGTCTGGTGTGACCGGGTGGGGTGAGCTTTTTGTCATTGATTGATGGAAATAAGTGGCTATCCCTAGGGATAGCCTCTGTAAAGATTGTCAATTGGCTTTCTTTGCCTGTCTAGCACTAGGCAATGATGAATAATGCCAAGATGTATCCGATTTTAACGGTGGTGATCTGCCCTTCGATCTGCCCTTCTAGCTGTACTTGATCAATGTTTGAATTGCTGTTCAATTGGCTCGGTCTTAGCCCTCCATCCAATTTAGTCTTTTGGGGAATCCTGTTATATTTTACGGTTTGGGGAATCCTGCTCAATTTGATGTTTTTAGGGATCAAGAGTGACTCGGTATCGGATCAGTTGGAAAAATCTACTTCCTCGATGTGGCATCCGCAACGCTTCCGGAACGCTCAATTGGGGGAAAATGGCTGTGGGAATGGTAAGTCTGTTGTGCCATTTCTGAGGACTGAGGAAACGGACTCGGCTGGTGAATTACAGTCCTGTGTTCCCCAAACGATCGCGGTTTCTGAGGCTAATGGCGATGTGGCATCCGCAACGCTTCCGGAACGCACTCCCTCATCAAATCAGCCAATCAGCATGGCCAGCACTCCCCAAACCGCCACCATTGCAGTCAGCGATGTGGCATCCGCAACGCTTCCGGAACGCATTCCCGACGGTAAAAATAACCGGGGTTCGATTCTGCCGGAGGATGCGAACCTGGAAGCGGACTTAAATACGGTGTCGGAGGCGACCCTCCCGACACCCTACCCGGCTCAGTTTGATCAAACCATTATTAACCAAGCACTAGAAGACTCCCGGATAGCGATCGGGGCAAAAATTCAGGAATTTATTGGCAGGCGACGAGAAGTTATCGGTTCCTACGAACCGTTATATGATTTGTTGCTCGATTACCCGTTTCGGGGAGGTAAAATGCTGCGCCCCACCATGTGTATTAGTGCGGCGCGGGCGGTGGGTGGCATGGGACAGGTGGCGCTATCGACGGCGGCGGCTTTGGAACTGTATCACAATGCGTTTCTGATTCACGATGATATTGAGGACGGGTCAGAGTCGCGCCGGGGAAAAGGGACGTTACACCACAATATTGGGATTCCCCGGGCGATTAATGTTGGGGATGCAACCAATGTACTGGCTGTGGGTTTGTTGCTGGAAAATTTATCGGCGATCGGAGTAACCAAAACTCTGAATGTACTCCACGAAATTGAGTTTATGGCGCGTCAATCGGTGGAAGGACAGGCGATGGAATTGGATTGGGTGGCAGAAAATACGGACAATTTAAGCGATCGCGATTATTTTAAAATGTGCGTCAAAAAAACCTGCTGGTATTCTTTTATGACACCCTGTCGCATCGGTTTGATTGTGGGGAATTCCTCGGCTAATCCTCAAGATTTGGTGGAACCTTTGGCGGGAGTTACTCGGTTTGGCATGATTTTGGGCATTGCTTTTCAGATCCAAGATGATTTATTAAACTTGGTGGGAGATATGAAGGCTTATGGGAAGGAAATTGGCGGAGACATTTACGAGGGAAAACGCACTTTGATGCTCAATCATGCGATCGCCCACAGTAGTCCGGTCGAATCCCGCCGAATGTTGGAAATTCTCGCCACCCCCCGACCGGAAAAGACCCCGGAACAGGTAGAATTTGTTATGGAACAAATGCGCCAGTATGGTAGCATCGAACATGGCTGGGCTGTGGCTCGTTCTTTGGCTCAAAAAGCTGCCGATATTTTGGACAGTCTGGATTTTATGGAGCCGGAAACTCCGATCAGACCCGGTGAAAAATGGCAGACTCCGGTTCACGATCGCCGCTTTCTGAAAGAATTAATTAACTATGTGATTTATCGAAATTTATAGCATTTTGGGGGGTTATGATACGAGCCATAGCCCCTGGCTCATTTTAAGGAGGATTGACCAACCATAAAATCAAGTTGTATTGAGGAAGTTATTTTACCATAAGATAGAGAGATTGTCAAGATGATCGAAGATAAAAACCCGATCGCAATGCCCCCCCCAGTCCAAGCTGAAATTCACCCAGGCGGTGAACTGGTGCTGAGACTGTCCCTGCATAATGGTAGCGGTGAAACTCTACTGGTGCGACCAGTTTTAGATAATTGGCTCGCCGATAACGGGGAGATTTTTGCCACCATTAATCCGGTGGAACCTGACTATATTTATCTAGGTTCTGGTGCGGGAAACGCCACTCAAACTGTGACGGTAAAACTACCTTTAGAACTGCAACCAGGACAGGTTATTAAAAGTTGGCTAAGATTTCCCGGATTACTGGAGGAACCTCTGTTAATCATCCTAAATGTTAAAGCTAAAATTGCGGAGAAAAAGCCTAGAGAATATCTGGTTAATATCAGCTTTCCATCGAGAGAATTAGCGGATCATAAATCGTCAATTTATGATGACATAACCACCCAAAATGCCTGGGGATTGATTTCGGCATTGAACGATCTCGATCGCATTCCTTCTCGCTGGCTGGTGGCAGAATTATTAGTAGCCATCAGCCAAAAAGGAGAAGAATACACCTGCACCCCAGAGGGTTTAAAACGGCTCTCGCAACTGCGAAAAACGGCTTTTTTCTCAACTGTATCGACAGTGCTGGCCACGGCAAAAGTCCCCGATTGGATTTCGGAAACTTTATCGATGTCCGGTCAAGTCCTCAAGGGCGATCGCCGGGAACAACGTCTGCTTTATATTTGGGAAAGGTGGCTGTTGAGTTTGGTAGAAAGCGACGTAGAAGCCCCAGAAACGGCTAAACCCATCGTCGCCCCATTATTTGTAGCCACAGAATTTGTGGCTAAACTGGGAACAGATAGCGATCGCTGGTTGGGTTATTTTCTCCTAGGATTGATGTCATTGTCGCCTCGAATTGCCTCCCATATAGAGGCGATCGCCACCCAGAAAATTAAGCCATTAAACCCAGCCACCCCTCCCCCCCAAACCATAGCGGGTTGCTTGTATCATTTAGGGACGCGATTGCCAGAATTAGACTTACTTCCGGCTCGTTGGTTGGTGTTAGAATTATTGCTAATTTTCGCCCAAAAAGGGGACGACTATGCCAAAACCCCCCCAGGTCGAATGCTACTGGATCAATTGCGACTCACCCGGTTCTGTAAAAATGGGGTTTTGAGTTTAGCCGCCGCCTCCGTCCCCCGTTGGATCGCCGTCAGTCAAGCGACGGCTACCGCTTTTCACAATTCCGTCGGGACTCCGGCTTCTAGGGGGGGTTTGCTCAAGTTTTGGGAACAGTGGTTGTGGGATATTGCTGGTTCCCAAATGCCTAATTCCCAGACTTCGGCGGCGGACTTGGTGAACCAATTAGGAATAGATGGGGAGGCTTGGTTTCTCAAGATTGTTTTGGGAATCAGTTGTGTTTCCCCCAGGATAGCTACGACATTGCAGGCGATCGCATCTACCGCACCGTCTGTGTCCCCAACCGCCCCAACCCCCATCCCGCCAATTAAAGACGTTCTCAGCGAGCCAGGTTCCCTACAACGATAAGTTATCCACCGCCCAATTTTAGTTAATTTTCTCAGAAAAAATGACCATTGACGAACAAAAACTTGCCCGGGTGGAACAACTGCGAATCCCTCTCGACGATCCCACCGCACCCCTAGATTGGAAAGATTGGTATCATTATGTATTATTGGATCCTGATACTCAGATTAGAGTCCTCGTAAATCTGACGGCGATCGCCAGACCGGGAACTGGAGAAATTCAAACCAGTTTGATGGTGACAGTTCCGACTGATTTTCTCGACTCAGACTGTCGCCCTGCGGCTCCTTTTGCCAGTTTCGGAACGACTTTTTCCCAAGAGTGGAACCCCAGTCAAATCAGCCCGGAACCCGTACATTGGCAAGGTCAAGGGATGGAATTGCAAGTAAACGGAACCCAGACGCGGTTAGAAGTACAAGATCAGCGATCGCAGCTATTCATTGAATTGGCGGCGACAGCTACAGCCACTCCCCTATTAGTCACGGAAAATTCACCGTTTGGCAGTGGATTCATCGGCTGGGGATTAGTACCGGGCTTACAGGTGAGAGGAAACTTATCCGTTGGTGGGCGATCGTTTCCCATTCACCCAAACTGGTTTTGCTACCACGATCGCAATTTTGGCCGCTTCCGCTGGGGGGAAGATATCGGTTGGGAGTGGTTCGTCGCTTTTGGCACCTGCATTGATGGCACCGCCATCACTTTGGTATTGGACAGACGCACCAACAAAGACCATTCGCAAGGGGGTTTTCCCTATATTTTTATTTATGTGAATCATCAATTGCGAAAAGTGTTTTTGGGTGCCACTTTACAGATTAATTGGGACTGGTCGGAGCTGCCTGTTATTCCCCCCAGGTTGCCGGGAATTATGGCGCTATTATTTAGCGATCGCTTATTGCAAACCCCCAGCGCCTTGGAAATTATCGCCGCTGATGACCAAGACCAATTGCTAATTGAAATTGATTTTGAGTCGGTAGTAGAATTAATCGTCCCCGACAATCAACAACGGCAATATACTTTTATTGAAGAACTCACCGGCCGCGCGGCCGTTACCCTTCAACTCGGAGAAAAAACATGGCTCGCCACCGGCTTAGTTTATGGGGAATATGTGATCTGAGAATCATTGGGGGAGTCGGAATATTTGGCGGGTTTCCGACTCGGGTACTGGCCGATAAGGTTGGCGATCGCATCACAAGCCGTTTCTACGCCATTTTCCGCCCCGATCGCTTCTCCAATGGCAGCGGCTTTTTGGGCATATTGTTTTTCAAACAACAGTTGTCGAAGTTCGTTGGCTACCAACTCCGCAGTATATTGTTGGGGTGGGAGCATTCGGGCGACCCCCAGGCGGACGACGCGGGCTGCATTTTCTGGCTGGTCGTACTTGTGGGGAACCACCAGCATTCTCCGCCCCGATCGCAATGCTTCTGCTGTGGTTCCCATGCCGCCATGATGGACAATCGCCGCCGCCCTGGGGAAAATTTGCCCGTGGGGGGCATAATTGACGGCGATCGCGCCTTCAGGCAATTGGTCGGGTCTGACACTATCCGCGCCAGGGCCCATCATTAGCACTGACCGATAGCCCAACTGGTGGGCGGCGATCGCGCTAGACCAGTAAAAATTACCGGCAGTCCATACCACCGTTGAACCCAAAGTAAACACTATCGGTGGCGGCCCGCTGTCTAAAAACTCTCTCAGTTCCTCAGATAACCCCTGATTGGACGGGCGATCGTAAAACGGAAACCCGGTGACGACAGTTTGCCTGGGCCAGTCCGGTTGGGGTCTGGCAAAAACCTGGGAAAACAAAGCCAGCACTAAATCGGGGGAATGCTGCCCTTCAAACAGGGGATCGGGGCCTGGTGGCAGTCCCAACGAACTCCGCAGTTGACGCAGGGGGGCACTCCAATGGCGAAGCCGACTGCGGAGTTGGCGTTGTTCGGCATCTTTGGCGACCCATTGCAAACACCGTTCATACTCCGAGACTGGGGAAGCGATCGCCTCGGTGCGTGAAGCGAAGCGATCGCCCCCAGGCGAATCGTAAACTGACATAAAGGCTGATAGAACCGTTGAAATCCAAGGAATTTGGGTTTGTTCGGCGACAATTCGACCGGGCAAAATCAGCGGGTGAGTTATTAACAGATCCGCCCGCCGTACCGCTGTCATCAAGTCGGTGTAAGTCGCCAGCAAGTGGGGCATCAATTGATAACAAATAATGTATTCGACCTCCCGTTGGGAGTCCATTAGCATTTGTATGAATTTGTTATCCTGTTCCCAAGTGTCCTCTAATCTCAGGGGGTGAAATTCGATTTCCTCCGCCGCCACATAACTGCGGTATTTTTCGGCGGCGGCGATGATCGGCTGATACCCCCTGGCTTTTAATCCTCGGGCGATCGCCAAATAAGGATACAAATCACCCAAAGAACCATAGGTTGCTAATACGATGCGATCGACCATGTTTAATTCTCCGGTTCCACAGAAATCTGCAACACATCATGGGGAACCTTCCGAATTAATTCTCCATGCTGGGCGGCTTGTTCTTCCAGAGACAAAACTGGGGGAGGAAAACTGGGACGGAACCACAGATCATCAAATTCTTTCCACAGTCGCTGTAGTTGAGGATTAATGGCACTTTCGGCGACAATATCCATGGTGAGTTTATGAATACCTAACAACTCTGATAAACTTCCCCGCAAATGAATTTTACCGATCGCCACCCCTTGATCTAACGTCAACCGACCACCAATTAAATCTCGTAAGGTTTCGGCTTGGCTGCCAAAATTCAAGGCTTCCACTGACTCTAAATTATCGGAATTATCAGTAATATCTACCTGGATAGGTTCGCTGTGATTGGCATTTAATCTCAACTGAATGCCATCAATTTCTATGATCGCGGTTTTACCAGCAACGGTTTGAACAAAGCTATGCCAAGTTAAACCCCCTTGACTCCGCAAAATTTCCACCAAACGACTCAGCCAAATCGCTAACTGTTGGGGGGAACAATTCAAGGTATCAATCATTGGTAATTTTTGAGATTTCAGAACCTCATCTCCATGAAAAATTAAGCCATTGTCAATATTATACTGCTGATGTGAGGGAAATCAAGACCAAAAAGGATTAAATAGGGGAGAAATTCCCCATCAACCTGGTAACTTCGGGGACAGTTGGGCTTAACCAGAAGAGTTAACCCAGAAGTGGGGTTTCTTTCGGTGCAACTCCCACAGGGTTGGAAGATAGCGATCGCCGCCCTGTTAACACCATAGGAATGCCTCCCGTCGCTGATAAAGTTACCCCTCGGCGGGCGGCTTTGGCGGGCTGGGAATTAGCCAGGGTTAGTTGATAGTTTAACATGACTGTTGCTAGGACTAATTTTAGCTCATATTGAGCCAAAGCCATACCAATACATTGACGCGCACCGCCACCAAAAGGTAAATATTGATAAGGGGAGTATTTTTTATCTAAAAATCTCTCTGGTTTAAACTGTTTGGGGTCAGGATAAATTGTCGGATCATTATGGGTTAAATAGATAGCGCCAATCACTTCTATATTGGGTTCTATGTGATATCCCATCAGTTCCACCGCTTGAGTAGTCACCCGGGGAAATGTCACCATGGCGACTGGATAAATTCGCAGAGTTTCTTGACAAATTGCTGTTAAATAAGGTAATCTATAAATAGTCATCGGGTCGGGATTTGGGGGGAGGGTTGCTAACTCTGATAAAAGGCGATCGCGCACGGTAGGAAGTTTATGCACCCAATACAAAGACCAAGCCATGGCGGTGGCGGTGGTTTCGTGTCCGGCGAATAATAAAGTTAACAGTTCATCCCGTAGTTCTTCATAGGTCATCTGTTCCCCATTTTCGTCCCTAGCGGACATCATCAAATTGAGAATATCGGTGCGATTTGGATCGGGATTTTGGCGACGTTCTTCGATTTCTTCTAACAGTAATTTATCGATATCGCGCCGCAAACCTTGGAAGCGCCCCCAGGGACTCCAACGCCCTAGATCTTGTTGTAAAATCGGGAAAAATAAGATACTCGCCCTAATAGGAGAATCAGTCACAGCGACCAGTTCGGTGGTTAATTTTTTCAGGCGATCGTAACGGGGTCCCTCGTAGACTCCAAACACAGCCTGAAGAATGATAGCCAGGGAGATTTTCTGCACATAATCTCGCGCCAGAAAAGTCTTGCCAATTGGTAAAGTGTCGCCGATTTTTGTGGTCAAATCACAGATTAATTTACCATAATTAAACATCCTTTCCCCATGGAAAGGCGGCATTAAGAGTTTCCGCTGTCTTAGGTGGTTTTTATCATCAAGTAAAATCACGGATTTATCCCCTACCACAGGTTCTAGAATACGATTAGATGAACCAGGGGCGGTAAATTCTTTAGTATCGCGGGTGAGGATTTCTTGGATAGCTTGGGGGTGGGAAACAAAGACGACTGGGCGACCCGCAACGCCGATTTTAGCTGCAAAGACATCTCCATATTTACGGTGACAATTCTCCATATAACCAAGGGGGTTAGTTATCCACTGTATTTTTTGGATAGTCGGATGATTTTGCGGACCGTCAATTAATTTCATGGTGGGATTGAGATTCTAGGATTTTGAGTCAGACCAATCTAGTCCTATTTATAGCACATCTTCCCGGAAGCTGCCATATATCATAGCTTAATCTGCATCAGGTAGAAGGATGGAAATAATCATAAATTTGTCGGGCTAGTTTTTCGCCAATTCCGGGAACTTCCGCCAGTTGTGTGGGGGTTGCCATGCGAATATAATCAATAGACCGAAAGTGACCTAATAGCAATTTTTGGCGGTGGTGTCCGAGTCCGGGAATGTCATCTAAATGCGATCGCTTCATGCGTTTACTGCGTTGGTTACGATGGAAACTAACCGCAAATCGATGGGCTTCATCTCGTAGTCGTCGCAATAATTGTACCCCAGGTTGTTCAGGATGGGTAGTTAATGGTTGAGACTCACCAGGGACAAAAATTTCCTCTCGGCGTTTGGCTAAACTAATCACCTTCAACTCTTCTAAAATATCCAGACCTTGCAAAACTTTCACGACGGCTGAGAGTTGACCTTTCCCACCATCAATCATAATCAAATCTGGCTTATCCTGGGGTTCTAAATTCTGATAATCTCGAAAACGGCGACCAATTACTTCTGCTAAACTGGCGAAATCATCAGACCTTCCCGAATGCACATCAGGATTTTTAATTTTATACTGTCGGTAGTGTTGTTTGGCGGGTAAACCATCAATAAATACCACGCGGGAGGCGACTGCATCAGAACCCTGAATATGGGAGATATCATAACCTTCTATGCGGTGGGGAAGGTCGGGAAGGTCGAGAATTTCGGTTAAGTCTTGGAGAGATTGATGATGACGATCGCTTAATTTTTGCAGTCGCATTAACTCATAGTTAGCGTTGCGTTCGACCATTGCGATTAAATCGAGTTTGGCTTGTCTTTGGGGAGTAATTAAGGTAACTTTCCGACCTTTGCGATCGCTTAACCAATCTGCTACTAACTCCCCATCTTGTAAACTATATTGTAGCACAATTTCGCTGGGAATTTCCACAGCATCAACGGTTTGATAATGTTCCTGTAAAACCCGCTGAATAATTCCCCCCAACTCTAGGGAAGTCAAGGCTGTTTCACTAGGGTAAACTTTCGCCAAAAAGCCTAATCTACCGACCAAATGTCCGGCGCGGATTTGGAAAAGTTGCACGGAGGCTTGTTGTCCGTCAGTAGCCAAAGCGATCGCATCAAGAGACACCGTTTCATCAGGAAGGGAAACTTTTTGGTCTTGGTTGAGAGACTGTAAACCTTGAATGCGATCGCGGAATTTGGCGGCGGTTTCAAAGTTTAACTCAGCGGCGGCTTGTTGCATTTGCGCGGTTAAATTTTTGATAAGTTCTTCTGTGCGTCCTTGAAACACCATCGCCACTTTTTGGACAATTTGATGATAATCTTCTGGGGAGATCATCTGCTGACAAACTCCCGGACAGCGACCTATATCATAATTTAAACAGGGACGGTCTTTAAACAAAGGTTTAGGACGTTGACGCAGGGGAAATAGACGCTTAACCAATTGTAGATTACTTCGCAATAGTCCGGTATCTACATAAGGGCCATAATATCTATCTTTGGGATTGCTTAAATTACGTTTTCGGGTAATAAAAATGCGCGGGTATGGTTCCGACCAAGTAATACACAGATAGGGATATTTTTTATCATCCTTGAGTAAGACATTAAAATGAGGTTGATGGTTTTTAATCAAATTAGCTTCTAAAGCCAAGGCTTCGGCTTCGGTATCAGTAACGATAAATTCAATATCTGTCACCTGTTGAATCATTAAGTTAATCCGGTGACTATGGTTATGGCGATCGCGAAAATAGGAACGCACCCGCGATCGCAATTTTTTCGATTTCCCAATATACAGAATATTCTCATTACCATCTTTCATGAAATACACACCCGGAACCGGGGGAATTTCTTTTAATCTCATTTCTAGGCGATCGCTATCTTCAATTAGTGGTATAATTGTCATAGTAGTTTATTTAATAGTAGGGTGCGTCAGACACCGATACAATTATCAATTATAGTCGGGTTTCTCCCCCAGAGGTCAAGAAACCCGGCTTCTCCCTCAGAAGTCAAGAAACCCGGTTTCTCCAAGAAACCGGGTTTCTAAGCAATTGGGTTTCTCCCTTGGAAGTCAAGAAACCCGGCTTCTCCCTCAGAAGTCAAGAAACCCGGTTTCTCCAAGAAACCGGGTTTCTAAGCAATTGGGTTTCTCCCTCGGAAGTCAAGAAACCGGGTTTCTAAGTAATTAATACATTTTTGAGGGCGTTAATCAGATATTGATTGTCAGCTTCGGTGCGGATAGCTACGCGAAAATAATTATCTCCTAATTCGGGAAAACTTAAACAGTCGCGAATCAAAATCCGATAATCTTTAAGTAGTTGAGTTTGTAACTCACTCACCGACGACTGACACCGGACTAGCAAAAAATTGGCTACCCCTGGATAAGGATAAAGTCCGGTAATTTTCCCTAATTCCTGATAGAGTTGGGGGCGGTTAATAGATAACCAATGGTGGGTTTTTTCCTCAAAAGCCCGATCGCCTAAAACTGCAATACCCGCCGCCACGGCTAAATTATTCACAGACCAAGGGTCTCGCCACTGTCGCCACAAATTTAGGCGGTCTGGGTGAGCGATCGCATATCCTAATCTTAAACCAGGCAGACTGTAAAACTTAGTGAGCGATCGCAAAATCACCAAATTAGGAAAATCTGCCACCCTCTCGATTAAGCTAGTTTGTGCCGACCGTGGCAGAAAATCCATAAAAGCCTCGTCAACCACCACCAAAGCAAACCTTTCCAACAGGGGCAAAATCAACTCTGGCCGTAGTAATATACCCGTGGGATTGTGGGGAGTATTCAGCAATAGTCCCGCCCTTTCCTCTAATTCCCCCAACCCATCAAATTGGACCTTATCGCCACCCTTAAGACTAATAGGGCATTCAATCACCCTAGCATTAAAAGCATTGAGCGATCGCCGATAGTCCCCAAAAGCCGGAGTCAGCAGATATGTAGCCCCCATTTGTGCCAACTCCCGGCCCGCCCAAGTCAGCAATTCAGCCGCCCCATTTCCCGGCAAAATCCATTCAACCGGTAAATCTTCATGAAAGCGACTTACAGCCTGTCGCAGGTCCATATAATCCGGCTGAGGATAGGTTTTAATCTGCCCCTGATGAGTATTCAAAGCGGCGATCGCCGTTAACGGAGGGCCGAGGGGATTAATACTAGCCGAGAAATCGACAATTTCCGATGGCGGACAATCAGCGATCGAAGCCGCCCACATCAAATTTCCCCCGTGGCTGGGTCTGTTCATCAATCTCCCTCCGTGCAGACCCCCACTAAATCGGTATCCTGATTAGTGGTGGGTTATGGACGACTATTTATCAGCGACCTTCTCCTTAAACAGTTTTCCTGCCGAGAAAGCCGGAACCCAAGTTTCAGGAATATCCATTTTTTCGCCCGTCTGGGGGTTACGGCCTTCGCGCGCCTTACGTTTCCTGGCTTCAAAAGAACCAAATCCCACCAGGGTGACTTTTTCCTGTGTAGCAACAGCATCGATAACACTTTCGAGAGCCGCACTCAACACCGCATCAGCCTGTTTTTTGGTGACACCTGCTTTTTCGGCTACCGCATCTATTAATTCACCCTTATTCATCAATTACTCCTTTTGAGAACTGGGGGCCAATCAATGACCCCCAATGGTTTGCACGATTTTTCTGCCTTATTCTAAGGTTTCTGTCGCCACATAGATAGGGTTTAACCCCAAATTGTCATATATTTAGGGGAATTTTCCACTTTTTTTAAGATATTAGCCGATAAAAATATCCCCCAGGGGTGGGGGATTTTGGCTGAAGGGGTTTTTAACGCTAGATCTTAACGCCCTTGCATCATCTGGCGGACATCGGGGCTAAAATTGTTCTGGTAGCCAAACCCAGAGCGATCGGAATCATCCAGGATATTGGGCGTTACCAACACAATTACCTCAGCCCGTTCGCTGCTGGTGGTGCTTCTACGGAACAGAGAACCCACGATAGGCAAATCACCCAACAGGGGAATCTTGCTAACGTCAGTCCGTTCCTGATCTTGAATAATACCAGAGACAATCAGAGTTTGACCGTCCCGCAGACGAATCCTTCCTGAACTTAAACTGCGCCGAAACACTTGTAAGAAAAAATCATCGTTACCCGTTGCTACCCGAGCTCCTGGGGAACTCACTTCTGGGTTAATGCTCATGGTGACGAAGCCATTATCATCAATTCGCTCAACATTCACCCCCAGAGTCAAACCCACATTTGTCGGGTCAGGCTGGATGGTTTCCCTGCTACCGGAAGGAGTATCTGTAATAATTGTTGTCCTCGATTGCAATACCTGTTGTACCAGTTGCACGGAAGCGCTTTCTCCCTCTTTTACCACCAAGGTGGGGTCGGTGAGGATTTTGGCTCTACCGCTGACGATTTGGGCTTGCAAAGTAGACAGGAACCGCCGAGGATATTGGAAGAAGGGAAACACGGAAAAAGTAGTGCTACCAAGGGCGGTAATACTTCCATCTTGCAAATTTCTCTCAAAAGGTTGGTAGTCAGAAAGCCCAACCCCTCCCGGTCTATCGGTGACAGGTGGAATCGGTCTCAAGCCAATACCACCCCCAGGAGCCGTTAACGGAGTCCTAGTATCTCTCTCGCGATCAAAAAATGGGTCTTCAGTGCTTAGGGGGTTGGTAATAATTGGGCGAGAGGTGACACCACCTGTAGCCTGACCACGGGTTGGGGGATTTATGCCGCCGAAGTTGAGAGAAGCCGCACCGCCATCATTCACAAAGAAGGTATCATTAATCCCAAAGGAGAAACTACTGCCCTGGGTGGCTTCCCCGGTCAGGTTCACGTCAATGATTTTCACATTAACCGCCACCTGACGTTGACGGAGATCAAGCTGCATTAACATAGCAGTTGCGATCTCTACCTTTTCAGGAGGCCCAACCAGAGTAATAGAATTGAGGCGGTTATCCGCTGAAACTGTTAGCCCTCGAAGTATTAAAGGTCCGACTCCTACAGGAGATACTTCTTGTCTAATCTCGGTGCCGGTGGTTGTTCTTACAGTGGTTCTTCTGAGTCCTCCAGCAGCATCTGCCCCCGCAATATCATCCTCTTCTTGTTGAACTTCAGTCGTTGTTACTACAGTTTGAGTTTCGGCTCCCTGAGTAGCCAAAAAAGAAGCCGCAGACTCCACATTAGCCTGATTGAGTCTTAGAGTTCTCAAAATAATATTTTGGGCAGACTCAGGCAGTTCAAAACCGACAAAAACCGTGTTTCCCACCCGGTTAGCTTGTAATCCTGTTAATCGCAGGACATAGTTAAAGACTTCCTGGACTGGTTCATTTTCAATATCCAAGGAAATTTTAAATTCCTGGGCTTCATTTCCCGGTCGAAAACGTCCCGTTGTAGAATCTCTCTCTAAATTACTGAAGGCAACATTCAGGCCAGCAACCCGCGCCAACAATGATAATACCTCCCGCACTGATGCGTCTCGCAAGACTAGGCGGGGGATGATTTCGTTGGTGTTTAGGTTGACAGTGGAAACACCCGGATTGATATTAGAAACAGCAATATCTCCTAAAGGTGGCGCAACGGCACGGGGTTGGAAGGGTGGCGTTGTGTCTAAGGAACGCCTTGGCTGTAATGGCGCTTGACCCATTTGGGGAGTTAAAGCTGGGTCGGGCATCATCATATCATTATTGCCGTTTTGGGCGGTCGGATCACCAGTGATGCTAACTGGTGGGTCGGGAACCATTACCTGAGCAGCACCGTTCCCAGGTTGTTGGGGTGCAAAAGCCGGAGCATCTACGATCGCCCCTTCTGGAGCGATCGCGATCGCAATAGCATCTCCCGCACCCTGAATTATCCGCGCTTCAGGAGAGCCAGTAGTTCCGGTCACAATCACCCGAATACTGGTCGGGTCTAGCTGGTTCACCACAATGGAAGCAATACCAGGAGCCGGGTTATTTTGCTGAAATGAGCCATTGGGAGAACTCAATTGAGCGTTAGTAATATCCGCCACAAAATCATTACCCCGCCGAATCACAAACACCGCTGGACGTTCGCCGCCGTCAGTGACCAGCACCAGGTTAATTTCCCCGTTGTCAGCTTGGAATAATTGAATATCGCGGACAACTGTAAACGCCAGGGCGGGAGCCACAGCCACAACCATGGCTGCTGCAACTCCCCCCGCTACTCCTCCACCAAATCCTAAAATATCTCTCACATTTCCTCCTAAAAGTTGGAAAGCAACCGTTGCTATTGGTTTATATATTCTGTTTGCTTAGGCCTGGAAAAATGATAATTCATCCGAGGCAACAGGACAATAGGAAATTATCTACACCCACGGGCATTTTATCTGGGCAACCTATCACATTTTAGCGATTTTGTCAACCCCCATTCTGCCAAAAAATGAGCGATCGCCATAATTTAGGGTTGATAAGGCGATCGCTCGATTATCTGTGAACCAGAACATTATTTTTTTTCAGCTTCTGGTTGCTGTTGTTGCTCACGCTGCTCGTCACTCAAAGGCATTAAGGCGTGTAACTTAAACGTACTTCTGAGGCGGCGTTGAGGCTGGTTATCTATGGGAACAAAGCGACCCTGGCGAATTTCCCCCTTCAATTCTGGCGATCGATCCAGCAACTGAGAACTAAAGTCTCTAACCACTAGCATAGGCTGCATTCTCTCCAGAGAAATCATAAATTTGCGGATTTGCTCAAAACTCCCTTCCACCTCCACCTCGTACTCTTGTCGTCTCAGTTTATTGTTAACTTGGGAACCGAGAGAACCATCAGTCACTAGCATGGGTCCATCACTTTGGGGTTGAAACCTAACCAAACGTGCTTTTAGTTCTTCATCCAAAATACCCGCATTAATTTGATTTAATTGTTCATTAACATCAAACATCAACATTTCCAGATTTGCTTCATCAGCAAACAAAGCCGTTACACTAGCCAGTCGCTGTTTAGCTTCCTCTCGTTGACGTTCCGCCTCCTCTTGCTGCTGCAACTTTTCGTTTTGCTGTTCAATTTCCCTTTGCTTAATTTGAATGTTGGAATTGAGTATTTGCTGTTCTTCCCAAGTCGGCAAAGCCAGGTAAAACACACCCACCCCACACAAAATCGCGCCTAGGGCTCCAATAGCAATACCGACGACCTTAGAAGTGATAGCCAAACCCAATATCACTGGGCCAGAACCTTCCTCCTCCTCCTCCGGTTCCTCATCATCAAGAAGATACTCATTTGCTGCTACCATAGGAAAAAACCTCCGTTTTTTGTTGACATCAAAACCCTGAGACCAAAAGCCTAGGGTCGAATTACACCTTGTTCTGTGAGGGTTTCAATTCGATTAACCAAACCCAGTGCGTCATTAGCTTTTAATAGGGGTAACAGTTCCGAAGCCGTGGCAGAACTCAGACGGGTTTCTATGCTAAACTGCACGATGGGCTGTAAATCTGGCAGACCCCCAGGCACTGAGGAACCGTCAGCCACCACTAAACGGGTGGGGTTATCTTGCAATCTAGCAGAAACTAGCCGGGTTGTGCTGCCATTAAAGAAAGGCGACTGGTTGACCAACAACATGAAATCATTAAGCTGCCCAAAAGAACCAACATTTCCTTCAATGGTAACTTGTGCAGTTTGTCTAGCCGCTGCCTGTCCCTCTTCCCCAGAGGCGGCAGTTGCTTCCGCTGTGGGTTCGGTTTGTCGGACGTTGGTAATTCTCACCCCAGCAATTTGCATGATCTCAGCCATTTCTTGACTTAAAGCCGACCAGGGCTTAATCTCATTGAATACCAAAGCCAAGGCATCGGCTTCGTCATTGGTCTGTTTCGCTTCTGCATAAATGCGATCGAGGGCTTGGACTTGGACATTTTTCTCGCCCAGTTGCAACTCTAAAGCATCGGCTTCTCTGGAAAGGCTGGCATTTTGCCTAGTTAACACAAACCAACCGCCTCCCATTAAAGCATTGAGTCCCACAGCTACCCCCAGTCCGATTAAAATGGGTGTTTGGTCAACGGGTTTCCCCGCAGCGCCTTTGGGGGGCTTGATAACTCGGGTTTTATACTCTGGGCGATCGTTAAGAAAATTAATATCAAGGCTGTACATATTAACAAACCCTCTGGTAGTATTTTTATAGACATGGTAGCAGTGAGAGTTCCCGGAACTAGGTAACGCGCAATCCTAAACCTAATACCACTCCTAAACTAGCACGCTGCTCCGGGGGAATTTCCTGATCATCTGTTAACAGGTTCAGGGCTTCTATGGGGTCTACCTGGGTGGCTGGCATGGCTAGGCGTTGCATAAAGAACTCATCCAGTTGTCCGATCGCCGCCCCAGGACCAGCCAGAAGTAACTGGGCGATTTCCAAACCATCATTTTGGTTGATGTAGAAATCAATAGAGCGTCGGAGTTCATCGGCTAACTCTGCTAATACTTTAATGATGGCATTAACTCCCGGATTTGGCTCGTTCAATGCTCCCATTGTATCAGTTACCGGAAGGGTCATCGCCTGCAATTCCTGAAAATCCCGTGAGGGTGGTAGGTTCATGGCGCTACTGAGGGCGCTTTGCACCTGAAACAAACCAATGGGAATGGTGCGGGTAAATTGGGGAACGCCATTGACCACAATCACCAATTCGGTGCTATCAAATTCGATGTCAGCTAAAATCGCCGCCTCGTTAGAAGAAAAGTGTTCTAACTGACTTTTCATAGTCCGAATTAGGGCAAAGTTACTGATTTCTAAAACCTCTATTTGTAAGCCAGCTTGTTCAAAGGTTTCTATGTAAGTGTTGGTAACTTCTTTCCGGGTAGCGACTAACAAAACCTGTACTTTTTCGATGCCATCTTCATCAACAAATGTTCCCAGTTTCTGATAGTCTACGTCGGCTTCTTCCCTGGGAAAAGGCAGATATAAACCCGCTTCGGCGTTCATATATTCTTTAAGTTCCTCCTCATTTAACTCCGCCGGAACCGGGATTAAACGAGTGACTGCTTCCCTTCCGGGAATAGCGGTGGCGATGTTTTTGGTTTTGATATTATTGTCCGCCAATGTCGATTCGATTAACTCCGCCATGGTAGGAGTATCAACTATTTGACCATCCTGCACCACATTTTCGGGAACCTCGGCAGTGGCTAAGGTTAACAACTTGAACTTATCGCCTTTTTTGCGAATTTCGACAATATTAATTCGCTCGGCGGCTAGTTCAATACCCATTCCCGGCTTACGACTGGAAAAAATACCTTTGAGGAAACCAACCATAGATTTTTTTTGGATGAGTTAAGGGAGGACTTAGGTTAACCATAGCATTTTTCCGCCCAGAATGTGTTACCATCACCACGGTAATTAAGGGCTTCCCCGGTCCTCTAGGGAGGAGGACTTTTAGGTATTACCAAGGGGGGGCTGTTTTCCTAGTTACTGAAGGCGGGATGATTGAACAGAGCCTCAATGACTCTTCTACCGCGTAATTGATTGGAAAGGGGTAGGTGTCCCCTGGGGGCGCTTAGTTCCCAAGTGAAGCCTTGGGGATAGCGGGTCCAAGTGCGATCGCTTCTCCAGCCAATTTTCTGCCACAATTTATCCCAATTTTTGCCGACACCTAACCAAACTTCCCGCTGGACGGTATAGCCAAATTTGCCTTGGGAATGGACTCGCCACAGGGTGTCAATGGTTTGTAAGTCGGCGACGGGAAAGCGATCGACTTCCGAAAAATATAGCCAGTTTCGTTTAACTGCTGCGTCGCTGGCTAACTCACACAGGTTTCTCAGGGTCAGCAGGTCGGCGGCTTGGAAGTTTTGCTGTAGCAATTCCTGTTGGAGGGGAAAATAATCAGCCCCTACCTCTGAGTTTAGCGGAACTACTCCCGTCGGAAAATGGGTTTCCAAAAACTCTTGGGTTTTGGGGAGGTTGGCTAGATACAGGACTCTATAGGCTTCACCACTGACAGGGGTGGGAGTTTGGGTCTGCTGGGACATTAAAAATTCTATCAGTACATCTAAACCAAGTTCCCCCTGGGTCGCTAATGAGGCGATCGCCTTTAACTGCTGGGTCTGGCTGTCGCTGTTTAGTTGTGAGCGCAGTTGGTTTAACTCTATTGATAGGTCTTGGTCGGAGGAGGCGATCAAATCAGTCATTGAATTTCTCCGGTAGCTTGGAAACCGCCTAGGGTTAACTGGCGGCGGAAAAGTAACTGGGCTGGTTTGGCCCAATAATATAAAAAGGTGATTAATCCACCATTGTACAGGTGCATTGGATTCAGTTAAACGCGCTACGGACAATCGGGATATTTAATTACCCCTCCGACTTGACTCTGGCTGCTACGGTTTTGCTTAATTGTGGCCTCGCCCCTGTCCCCCGGATATGGTTGGCGAGGTCATTCTCATAATTATTTCCGTTTTTTGGGGCGATCGTGCCTACTTAATCGATGGATTCGTTGCAGGGTAATGGTTTCGGCTTGTGTAAAGTTATATTACAGATTCTCATAACCTCGCGCGACTTCTAATCCTGCCCTAGTTAAAGCAAACTTTAGCCACGCCAAGAAAAGTTTTTGTTTCGGGGGGTTGACAGTCTGGCACTATGGCTGATAATATAAATCCAGCGAAAACAAACGAATTTGCTCCCCGAAAAAAGGGCTGTAAAGTTTTGTTAAGCACCTTCTACGTGCTCTCGCGCGATCGCACCTTGAAAACCGCATACCGTAAGGTTTCCAAAGGTATAGGGTCCAACCCTACCAATTCCCCGTCAGGGGACGGAAACACATTCCTAATATTTCTACACTTTTTATTCCTGCCTTCTCTAAAGTCCGTCCAACCCTACCAATTCCCCCGTCAGGGGACGGAAACAGTTTTCTCAAATTGTTCTTGTATGTTGAATCTTTCTGCGTTGTCCAACCCTACCAATTCCCCCGTCAGGGGACGGAAACGTTCCGTAGGAACCTGCATAAGAGCGAGTGTCTATTATTTTTATGTCCAACCCTACCAATTCCCCCGTCAGGGGACGGAAACACCGCTTTTTGTTGAAGCTGTCCACCAATATTTCAAATCTACGAGTCCAACCCTACCAATTCCCCCGTCAGGGGACGGAAACCCCTGAGTTTTCGAGAAACTCTTTTAGATATGCGCCGTCTCTTTCGTCGTCCAACCCTACCAATTCCCCCGTCAGGGGACGGAAACAAAACTCAGCCTTTTCGATTGAAGTGTGGGGTATTTCATTTTCCGGGTCCAACCCTACCAATTCCCCCGTCAGGGGACGGAAACTCTAAACTTTGATTTTGGTGGTATTTGTTTTGGGTGACGTCCAACCCTACCAATTCCCCCGTCAGGGGACGGAAACCGCGTAATATCTGAACCGAAAGTTTCTTTTTCTTTTCATTTGTTGTCCAACCCTACCAATTCCCCCGTCAGGGGACGGAAACGACACCGTAGTTATTGTAGGGACTGTTTCTGGAGATGATTTAACGTCCAACCCTACCAATTCCCCCGTCAGGGGACGGAAACCCGGTCCGAGAATATCGAAGTCCGGGTTCGACTTCGTAGTAAAGGTCCAACCCTACCAATTCCCCCGTCAGGGGACGGAAACTTGATGATAATACAGCCAAGCATTTCCCACTCTTTTCTCCCTTGGTCCAACCCTACCAATTCCCCGTCAGGGGACGGAAACCTGTTGGTTTGTCGGGGATGACCAACAGGAACCGAATGGTCACTGTCCAACCCTACCAATTCCCCGTCAGGGGACGGAAACAACTGAACTGCATAAAGGGAATCTGGATGTCGCTGGGCACCGTCCAACCCTACCAATTCCCCGTCAGGGGACGGAAACAAGCAGGGACTTCAGAAGTTTTTTCTTCAGAAGTTGCAGCGTTTTTGTTGTCCAACCCTACCAATTCCCCGTCAGGGGACGGAAACCAATAATAGATTGCATACCTTCTGCCAAGCTATCCCCTCCACTCTGTCCAACCCTACCAATTCCCCGTCAGGGGACGGAAACTTCTCCAGTAAGTGGCTCCCCAGTCTGGTCGGGGTCTGCGATAGCCTTTGTCCAACCCTACCAATTCCCCGTCAGGGGACGGAAACGCAACGGTTCTGATTTCTCTGAGATTCTCCCGTGTTGAGAATCCTGATAAGTCCAACCCTACCAATTCCCCGTCAGGGGACGGAAACCCAAAATTTCCGTCGGATTGTCCACGGCGGGAATAAACAAGTCCAACCCTACCAATTCCCCGTCAGGGGACGGAAACTTTGAGTCGAAATGGCTGAAACTCCCTACTAGACTAGCTTAGATGCCCCTAAAGTCCAACCCTACCAATTCCCCGTCAGGGGACGGAAACGTTTTGTCTCAAACACGGAGGGAAGATCAAGATAGAAGGCTGTCCAACCCTACCAATTCCCCGTCAGGGGACGGAAACAAATCCGTTATTCCATAGAGAATAACCATAATTTTTCTCCGTCCAACCCTACCAATTCCCCGTCAGGGGACGGAAACCCTGAGGCCTTCTTTTACTACATCTTCAGGAATCTCGCGAGGGTCCAACCCTACCAATTCCCCGTCAGGGGACGGAAACGTGAACTTGCAACGTATCTTCCCGTACCGGGGGTTTAAAGTCCAACCCTACCAATTCCCCGTCAGGGGACGGAAACTGATCGGGCCGTAAGATAACGCGGGGTAAAAAGTGCTAAAGTACGTCCAACCCTACCAATTCCCCGTCAGGGGACGGAAACAATTGTCATCCATAATTTTGTCCTTGCTTTTTGCCTACGTCCAACCCTACCAATTCCCCCGTCAGGGGACGGAAACCTAAGTTTATAGGCAACCTCCCCTATGTAATTAGAGGGTTTTGTCCAACCCTACCAATTCCCGGTCAGGGGAGGGAAACCGACTAATAGCCCCGACATTAGTGATGAATGACTGCAGCCGTGTGCAACCCTACAAATTCCCCATGAGGGGAGGGAAACGCCCGGTGGTGTGTGGATGTTGTGAGGGTTGAGGTGGTGTCATGGCGGGGTAATTTCGCAGTTGGGGAGGGGGGAAAAAGACGAGTCTGGGGGATAAAACTTGTTGGGGGTGTAGAAGGGTTAGGGTTGGGTTGAGGCGTGCAAAATCCGATTAATAATGCCACTGGTAGAAGTAGGCATTTCCACGGCAATGAGGACGATTTTACCGTTATAGGCTTGAACCGTGGGGGCCTCCGGTAGGGTGTCAATGGTGTAATCACCACCCTTAACATATATATCAGGTTGTAGCTGTTCAATAATCGCCGTAGCAGTGCTTTCTGGAAAAATGACCACTGCATCTACGGGTTTTAACTGGCTGAGAACTTCGGCTCGCTGTAATTCTGGTATAATAGGACGGGGAGGATATCCCGCCGAGTGGGGTTTAATCAGGCGAACAGAGCGATCGCTATTGAGACCCACTACCAGCGATCGCCCCAAACTTTTGGCTTGGGTCAGGTAGCGAATATGCCCAACATGAATCAAGTCAAAACAGCCATTGCTAAAAACTAGAGGTCGCCATTGTTCAGGGTTATAGGCGATCGCCTCCCGTAGTTGTTCCACAGAATAAAGGCCCTCAATCATGATTATCTCTCCTTTCTTTGATATCATTGACCACTACTCAGCCGCGGCTAATTATTAAACAATTCCCACATCTTGGCAAATCTGAAAGTAGTTATATACTAGCCAAAACTGTTATCTTGGCTGTAGACCAACCTAGAGTATCCTTAACCGTCCTATGACATCAACAGCAAACCGTCAATTTTCCTTTCAAGCCTCTTCTAGCATCAAATTAGTTGGGCTAATCCTGATTCTGTCAGCCTTGGTCGATTATTTGGTTCTATTATTTCCCCCCAATTTAACCGATAGGGGTTGGTTAATTCAAACCGCTAGTAGCTTAGTTGACCGAGGCGTAGTTCCCCTGGTAGGAATGGCTCTGGTTTTAATGGGGTATTGGATGGATAGCGTCCTCGGGAATGCTCCTAAGTCTGGTAAAAAAATCTCCGACCTAAGATTGTGGGTTGGTATCCTCGCCAGCTTATTCGGGTTACTTTACCTGCTGATTTTTCCCATGCACCTAAATAATACCCGGTTAGCCCGACGAGATGCTTTATCCGAGATTGGTCAGCAAGCCGCGCAAGCCGAAACTCAACTGGAAAGCCAGTTAGGAAGTCCCCAGTTTCAACAGGAGATTGAACAGCGAAAAGTTGAACTCCGAGCGCAGTTGACTGGCTTAATACAAGACGAGGCACAATTAGATCAGGTGATTGCGGAAGGAAACCTTCCCCCGCAAATTCAACAAGTCCTGGAAGAATCTAGAACTAATCCAGCCGTCCTTGATGAGTTCTTGGAACAGCAAGCCGACTCCCTCCCCGTTCAATTACTTACCCAAATTCGCCAACGCCAACAACAACTAGAAGATGAAACTAAAACGCGATCGCTCAAATCTAGTCTCCAAACCGGGATGAGTAGTTTGCTATTGGCGATCGGTTATATCGTCTTGGGTTGGACGAGTTTAAAAGGCTTAGGCCTCCTGAATAAAGGTCGTCGTAAACCCTCTTCTAACCCCGGATAAAACCCCCCCCTAGGAATTACTGGCTCCACCCCTGTAAATTAAACCTCAATCAAGGGTTATGTTGCACCAAGATGGAGCCTATTTTTGTACTCTCAATTATCTGGTTTTATGGTTCATAAAATATGACAACCTTTCCCCAATCTATATTATTCACCACCTCACGATAATGTTATCAATTTATATCCTGACTTGTAATGATGAAGTTGATATAGCCGCCTGCATTGAGTCAGCCAGTCAATGTGATGATATAATTGTGGTCGATTCCTTTAGTAGCGATCGCACCGTAGAAATTGCTCAAAAGTACCCCGTCCGTGTACTGCAACATAAGTTTGAAAGCCACGGTCGCCAACGGACTTGGATGCTGCGAGAAGTAACCACTAAATATCAGTGGGCGTATATTCTCGAATCTGATGAACGCATGACCCCGGAACTATTCGCCGAGTGTCAAAAACAAACCCAAAACACTGACGGCTATATCGGTTATTATGCAGCGGAAAGGGTCATGTTTATGGGTCGCTGGATTCGCCGCAGTACCCAATACCCCCGTTATCAGATGCGTCTATTTGATAAGCAGCGGGTCTGGTTTACCGATTATGGTCACACCGAGAGAGAAGTCTGTGACGGTCTTACCAGTTTCCTCCAAGAAACCTATCCCCACTATACCAACAGTAAAGGCATGGCGCGATGGATAGAAAAGCACAACCGTTATTCTACAGATGAAGCCCACGAAACAGTCAAACAATTGCGATCGGGTACGGTAAACTGGAATCACCTATTTTTCGGCAAAACAGAGGTGGAAAGGCGACACGCCTTAAAGGATTTATCTCTGCGTCTACCATTTCGACCCCTAATCCGCTTCGTCTATATGTATTTTATCCTGGGAGGGTTCCTCGACGGTCAACCTGGACTCGCCTGGTGTACTCTACAAGCCTTTTATGAATATCTGATTCTCCTGAAAGTCTGGGAAATCGAAAATATGCCTATTGGCGACCCACAACCTCACCCACAATTGACCATGGACAATGAAACTTCCTCAGTTTCTGGGAAAGGTTTGGGGTGAGGAAGTCTATCTGTAGCCGACTCCCGATAACCCTTCCCCACAAAGTTCAGCGTCAGCGTCAAGACTGGGCTATCATATTCAGACAAGCCCGATTGTTAATTTATTTTTAGCATCAGTATTTTCAACTATGCATCTAAGTGAACTGACCCATCCCAATCAACTCCACGGTTTGTCTATCCATGAACTGGAAGCAGTGGCTCAACAAATCCGTGAAAAGCACCTGGAAACAGTAGCAGCTACTGGCGGTCATTTGGGACCGGGTTTGGGAGTGGTCGAGTTAACCCTAGGACTTTACCAAACCCTAGACCTAGACCGAGATAAAGTCATTTGGGATGTCGGACACCAAGCCTATCCCCACAAAATGATTACTGGACGCTATAACAATTTTAATACCCTACGCCAGAAAGATGGGGTAGCAGGCTACCTGAAACGGTGCGAGAGTCGTTTTGACCATTTTGGAGCCGGACACGCCTCGACAAGCATATCAGCCGCCCTGGGGATGGCTTTGGCTAGGGATATGCAGGGGGATAATTATAAAGTAGTGGCAATTATTGGCGATGGCGCGATGACTGGGGGGATGGCTTTGGAAGCTATTAACCATGCGGGTCATCTACCTAACACTAACTTGATGGTGGTTCTCAATGATAACGAAATGTCGATTTCCCCCAATGTCGGCGCGATTCCTCGTTATTTGAATAAAATGCGTCTGAGCCCCCCGGTGCAATTTTTGAAAGATAATCTGCGGGAACAGTTTAAACAAATTCCCTTTGTGGGTGAGAATTTTACCCCGGAGATGGAACGCCTCAAAGAAGGGATGAAACGGTTGGCTGTACCTAAATTGGGTGCTATTATTGAGGAGCTGGGCTTCACCTATATCGGACCGGTGGATGGTCACAACTTGGAAGATTTGATCGAAACCTTCCAACAAGCTCATGAAATTAAAGGCCCGGTTATGGTTCATGTCTCCACCGTCAAAGGTAAGGGTTATGCGATCGCAGAAAAAGACCAAGTAGGCTATCACGCTCAATCACCCTTTAACCTGGCTACCGGGAAGGCTATTCCCTCCAACAAACCCAAGCCTCCCAGCTATTCCAAAGTGTTTGCAGATACCTTAGTCAAGCTGGCTGAAGATAATTCCCAAATTTTGGGTATCACCGCCGCTATGGCAACAGGTACAGGGTTGGATAAACTACAAGCTAAACTCCCCGAACAGTATATCGATGTCGGTATCGCTGAACAACACGCGGTTACTCTGGCGGCGGGTTTAGCCTGTGAGGGAATGCGTCCGGTAGTGGCGATTTACTCCACCTTCCTACAACGAGCCTATGATCAGATTATCCATGATGTCTGTATCCAAAACTTGCCCGTTTTCTTCTGTTTGGACCGCGCCGGAATTGTAGGGGTAGATGGTCCCACTCACCAGGGAATGTATGATATCGCCTATCTCCGCTGTCTCCCCAATATGACCATTATGGCTCCTAAAGATGAAGCCGAATTGCAGCAAATGCTGGTGACTGGTATTAATCATACTTCAGGACCGATCGCTATGCGCTACCCCCGTGGTTCCGGTAATGGGGTTCCACTTATGGAAGAAGGCTGGGAACCTATTGCGATCGGTAAAGGTGAAATTCTCCGCCAGGGCGATGATCTCCTATTACTCGGCTATGGTACAATGGTTAACACCGCTATGCAGGTGGCTGAGATTCTCGGTGAACACGGCATTGATGCCACTGTGGTTAATGCCAGATTTGTCAAACCCCTAGACACAGAGCTGATTGTACCCTTAGCCCAAAAAATCGGTAAAGTCGTCACCCTGGAAGAAGGCTGCATAATGGGTGGATTTGGTTCCGCAGTAGCAGAAGCACTACTGGATCACGATGTCTTAGTACCTGTTAAGCGGTTCGGCATTCCTGACCAATTGGTGGATCATGCTACACCGGATCAATCCAAAGTTGATCTGGGTCTGACAAGTTCCCAAATTGCTGAAAAAATCCGGGAATTGTTCTTGACCAAAGAACCCTCAACAGTCAACATTCCCAAATAACAAATATAGTCTCTATGGTGCGTCAGCAGGGAATTATCCCCAGGCATTTATATAGCCGGGTTATGACGCACCCGACCGGAGGCTACGGGAGGCGATCGCACTCTTTGGCGAAAATTATTCGATTGGGATTGAAATAGCAGGGGTATGGTGCGATCGCATAATTATGATCGATATTGAGTAGGTTTGACGCACCCTACCTTACCCTAGTTTGAACCCAGAGCCAGAATTTAATCCAAGATTGGCTTTACATCTTAGGACAATAAGGTACAATACCCCCTAATATTCGCAACTCAATAATGAGTATTATGAGCTTTTTCGTAGAAATCACGCCAGAAATTACACCGAAATATCGAGAGAGAATCGGGGTAGACCTAGGAATTA
>NZ_JBIMLI010000007.1:66932-68698 GCF_051859755.1 Limnospira sp. | reverse complement strand
GAAACCCAGAAGGTAGGTTGGGTGAAACCCAACACGAATTTATTTGTTAGGTTGAGTGAAACCCAGAAGGTAGGTTGGGTGAAACCCAACACGAATTTATTTGTTAGGTTGAGTGAAACCCAACATGAATCCAAGCTACTCAACTGGGATTCCCCAGGAAGGCTGGGAGGGGTTGACGGCTGAAGAGAAACAGGGATTTTTGCCCCTGTGTCCCGATTTTGTCGTGGAATTGTGGTCTCCCAGCGATTGGTTGACTCAGTTACAGGAGAAAATGCAAGAATCTGTAGAGAATGTCACTCGTTTAGGATGGTTGATTGACCGAAGTTCTCCGACAGTCCAAATTGATCGCCCTCAGCAACCGGTGGACGTGGTTAACTCGTCGTCAAAGTTTTCAGGTGAAGGGGTTTTGCCGAGGTTGATATTGAAGTGCAATTTATGCTATATTAGAACCTGAAACTAGATCAAAATTTATAAACGGTAAAACAATGGATCTTAAAGCTGCTTCGCTATGGGGAGCAGTCATAGGGCTATTGCTGGGGGTGGCGATACTTCTTTGGTTAGATGTTACCGAGGGACAATATGTATTAGCTGGGCTTGTTTTTACAGTATTGGGGGGCTTAATTATGGGTTTGTGTGTCTCGTTGGGAATCCTAATCTCTCAAAGTGTTATAGCTAATGGGATGTGGTTTTTTTGGACATTGGCAGGGCTGGCTGATTCTTTTATTCCTGTGTTATTCAATGGTTTTAGGTGGTGTTTAAGACCACTATTTATAATTAGATTAACAATCTTGCCTACAATATAGCGTGTATCATTCACCCGGGTATCAACTTTGTTTATCCACGTATACCTTGACCCTCACATATACTTTTCCCTTAATGAACAGCTTAACTATAAATACGGACGCACTCCATCTTGACGACGAGCAGTTTTTCCAACTTTGTCAGGATAACCGCGACTTACAATTTGAACGCAACGCTAACGGAACCCTGATTATTATGCCCCCTACTGGTGGTGAAACCGGACACCGTAATTTTGAACTCTGTTTAGAATTGGGATTGTGGAATCGTCAGACGCAAGGGGGAATCGCCTTTGACTCCTCAACAGGGTTCAAACTCCCCAATGGAGCCAACCGTTCCCCCGATGCAGCTTGGATTCCCCTGGAACGCTGGGAGGGGTTGACGGCTGAAGAGAAACAGGGATTTTTGCCCCTGTGTCCCGATTTTGTGGTGGAATTGCGTTCTCCCAGCGATTCGTTGACTCAGTTGCAGGAGAAAATGCAAGAATATGTGGAGAATGGCACTCGTTTAGGATGGTTGATTGACCCCAGTTCTCGGATAGTCCACATTTATCGCCCTCAGCAACCGGTGGAGGTGGTTAACTCGCCGCCAGAGTTGTCGGGTGAGGGGGTTTTGCCGGGGTTGATCTTGAACTGCGATCGCCTCTGGTAAGCTGGGTCAATAGGAGAGTCTGAGGAGTCTAACACAAATCGCTGCCAACGGTATTCACATTGTATTTATCTTCTGTCACTCTCGGAGAAGCCTTGCGTTTTCTGAATCCCAGCCGGGTAGGTTGTGTGAAACCCAACATAAATCCATTTTGTAGGTTGTGTGAAACCCAGAAGGTAGGTTGTGTGAAACCCAACACGAATTTATTTGTTGGGTTGGGTGAAACCCAGAAGGTAGGTTGGGTGAAACCCAACATAAATCCATTTTGTAGGTTGTGTGAAACCCAGAAGGTAGGTTGTGTGAAACCCAACACGAATTTA
>NZ_JBIMLI010000007.1:26907-66834 GCF_051859755.1 Limnospira sp. | reverse complement strand
TAGGTTGTGTGAAACCCAACACGAATTTATTTGTTGGGTTGGGTGAAACCCAGAAGGTAGGTTGGGTGAAACCCAACACGAATTTATTTGTTGGGTTGGGCGAAACCCAACACGAATCTATTTTGTAGGTTGGGTGAAACCCAACATTAACTCACAGATAGTGGTGTTAGGTTTGGTGACTCCACCCAAGCGACTCAACTTGGTGAATATAAATAAAATCTCACAAAAACCGGGTTTCTTTATCTCTGGTCAATTAATGATAAAATCAGGGATTGTTACTGGTGAAAGTTGAAATTGGTATCGCCCGCCTCTAGTGAGATTATTGGGGGCGGTTAATCTTGGCGTTTTATGGGTAGAAATATTATGAAAAAAGACATTCCGCCTTTGTTTGGTAAAACTAAATTTATCGAAGGTCAAATAGATGAGTTTCTGGATAAGATATCTGAAGGATGTCTATATTTTGAGATGGGAATTTCCGCTTATTTAGATTCTCAATATGTGACGGCAAGCTGTGAGAATAAAATGCAGCAATTGCGGGATTTAAAGAGGCGATGCAATGAACTTAGGCGGGCGATTGAATCCCAACTATATACGGAAATGTTGATTCCTGACTCCCGGGGTGATGTTTTAAGTTTGTTGGAGGATTTATACTATTTAATTGATTTGTTTGGCGACAGTTATCAAAGCATTATTATTGAACATCCAGATATTCCAGAAGACTATGATCAAGACTTTAAAGAATTGACGGGAATGGTGGTTAAAAGTGTGGAAACTGTTGTCATTGCGGCGCGGGCTTTTTTCCGTCATCCTGATGCGGTTCGCGATCATCTTTATCGCGTCCGAGTCTATGAAACAGAAAGCGATCGCATTGCTATTAGACTCAAAACAAATATCTTTAATTCTCAACTGCCTTTGGAACGTAAAATGCAGTTACGCGACGGAGTTGATTTGATTGACCGTCTCGCTGATGCTGCTGAAGATGCTGGGGATGAGTTATCAATTTATGCGATTAAGCGAGTCCTCTAAAACTGCTTAATTATCTCCTATTTGCGGGAAAATTTAGTTAAATTTTCTCTGGTAAGCCAGTCATAAATCAGGTAAACATGGACGCGATCGCAATTTTAATTTTTCTATCCAGTGGCTTATTTCTAGGCTGGTCTTTGGGCGCAAATGATGCCGCCAATGTCTTCGGGACTGCCGTTGGTAGTCGCATGGTAAAGTTTAGTACAGCAGCCTTTATCTGTAGTATATTCGTAATTATCGGCGCAGTAGTGGGGGGGGCTGGTGCCGCTGCTGGACTCGGAGAATTAGGCGCTGTTAATACCATTGCTGGTGCTTTTACTGCTGCTTTTGCTGCTGCTTTAACCGTCTTCTGGATGACCAAAATTGGTTTACCTGTTTCCACCACCCAAGCCGTTGTCGGTGCTATTATTGGCTGGAATCAATTTAGTGGTTCCATAACAGATACCGATACCCTCATAAAAATTCTCGGAACCTGGGTTGCTTGCCCCATCTTGGGCGCTATTTTCGCCGCCGGGCTTTATTTGGTGGTCATAGCTATTCTCGACCGTCTGAGACTGCATTTGCTGCGGTTAGATCTTTATACCCGCGCTGGGTTAATTTTAGCAGGCGCTTTCGGTTCATTAGCCCTCGGCGCTAATAATATTGGTAATGTTATGGGGGTGTTTGTGTCTTCTTCACCCTTCACTAACTTTAATATTGGGTCCGTGAGTATTTCCTCAGTTCAACAACTGTTCTTAATGGGGGGAATTGCGATCGCTATTGGTGTTTACACTTACTCAAAACGGGTAATGATGACCGTTGGTAATAGCTTAATGCCTCTCTCTCCCGTCGCCGCGTTTGTCGTCGTTGTCGCCCATTCTTTAGTATTATATATATTTTCTTCCACCGGGTTAGAAAGCCTGTTAGCTAATGCCGGCTTACCGACTATTCCCCTCATTCCCGTTTCTAGTTCTCAAGCCGTCGTTGGGGGGGGTTATTGGCATTGGACTTTTGAAGGGTATTAAAAGCGCCCGCCAAATTCGCTGGCGTGTTTTATTGGGTATTGCTTCCGGCTGGGTTTCCACCCCTATTATAGCAGCCATTATTAGTCTAGTTATGCTATTTATTTTACAAAATGTCTTTAATCAACCCGTCTATCAAAGTGTGGAATATCAGCTATCCCAAACAGTTTTAAACAAATTGGAACAGGTGGGAATACCTACCGAACCCCTACAAGATATCAGCGATCGCACTATTAGCGGCGGGGTCAATTTTCGAGATGAAGTTAGGGCGCGCATGACCCTAGATAAAAAACAGGAAAAACAACTGCTTTCCCTCGCCCAAATTCACCTAATATATATCGACCCTTTCCAAATTAAAAACCTGAATACAAGCTATCTCAATTCCGACCAAATTCGTGCCATTGGGCGGTTATCTGGGCGGACATTTTTTCATCGTTGGCAGTTAGCAGAAGCCCTCGCCGAAGAATCAGAGTCCTGGCAATTTCAGCCGCCCATAACCCGCTATAAAGATGATAACACCAAACTACAGCAACAACTTAATTATGTAGGCGATCGCTTTCATGCACCCCTGAGAATGGTTAACTAGGCTGACCGTCTAACTGTCAATGGCGGGATTTTTCACAACATCTAAAAGCCCTTGTAATTCCTCCCCTTCGATAACCTCAGTTTCCAAAACTTTCAGGGATATCGTATCTAATAAATCTCGGTTAAATTCCAGAATATCCAAGGCTTGTTGATAAGCATTTTCCACAATTTCCCGAACTTCTGCATCAATAGCCTCCGCTGTTTTTTCACTAATAGAACGTCGTCTATTACCATCACCCATTCCCAAAAAGTTAGGTTTTCCCCCTTCCTCATAAGCCAAAGGGCCTAGGACTTGACTCATACCGTAAGTAGTCACCATTTTTTCCGCCAAATTAGTAGCGCGGCGCAGGTCATCAGAAGCCCCATTAGTCACCCGTTCAAAAACAATTTTTTCCGCAGCCCTCCCCCCTAATAAAGTGGCAATTTGTTCGCGAAATTCAGTTTCATCCATTAAAAATCTATCCTCAGTCGGCATTTTTAATGTATAGCCTAAAGCACTTAAACCACGGGGAACAATCGAAATTTTAGCCACCTTTCCACCCCCCGGCATTAACGCCCCAACTATAGCGTGTCCGACTTCGTGATAAGCGACAATTTTCTTTTCTTTCTCACTCAAAACCCGGCTGCGTTTTTCCAGCCCAGCAACCACCCTTTCTATGGCTTCATAAAACTCTTGTTGTCCGACCAGTTTCCGATGCCTTCTCGCCGCCAACAAAGCCGCCTCATTAACTAAATTCGCCAGGTCTGCACCCCCAAAACCAGGAGTACGAGTAGCGATCGCTTGCATATCCACATCAGAGGCTAATTTAACCCGTTTCGCGTAGATATCTAAAATCGCTTTTCTACCTGCCAAGTCAGGACGATCAACCAACACTTGACGGTCAAACCTTCCCGGACGTAATAAAGCCACATCTAAAGCCTCTGGGCGGTTAGTAGCAGCTAACACAATCACCGTTTCCGCCCCCGCTGCAAACCCATCCATTTCCGTCAATAATTGGTTAAGGGTTTGTTCTCTTTCATCACTGCTACCACTTTGAAAACCGCCACCCCCGCCGCTTCTGGATTTGCCGATCGCATCTAATTCGTCAATAAAAATAATACAAGGTGCCTTCGTTTTTGCCTGTTCAAATAAATCCCTAACTCGCGCCGCCCCAGTCCCTACAAATAACTCCACAAATTCCGAAGCCGAAATGCTAAAAAACGGGACTCCCGCCTCTCCAGCCACTGCTTTCGCCATCAGAGTTTTACCTGTCCCTGGCGGCCCTACTAATAGTAAACCCTTGGGAATTCTCGCGCCAATTTCGATAAATCTTTGGGGATTTTTGAGGAAGTCTACCACCTCCGCTAGTTCAGCTTTTGCTTCCTCAACTCCCGCAATATCATTAAAGGTAATTTTTTCCGACTCTCCCTCCACATATACCTTCGCTTTACTTTTGCTAATTGATAAAGCACCTTGGGGGTCTCGTTTCATAAAAAATTGAAAAGCCGCCACTAAAATCAATGGCGGAACCACCCAATTTAACAAGACATTAAACCAGGCATTTTGGGGAGGTGGAGGCGCACCAAAATCTATTCCTAGGGCTTGTAAACGTCTGGGAAGTTCCGGGTCAAAAACTGGAGTAGTCGCTAAAATTCGGGGGGGTTCGTCTCCTTCCGATCGCAGTTGATAGCGAATTTCATTATCTCCCAGCAACACCGCTTTAACCTCCCCCCTTTCAATTTGTTGGATAAACAAACTATAGGGAACTTTGGGAATTCTGGGTCGAGTAATTTGCGGCACTAACCAATTGCCAATTAAAATCAACCCGGCTAGAATTAAGAGTAAATTAGCGATTTTTCTGGATTTAGGAATTTTCGGTTTTTTCTTAATACTCATAGGTTGATACCACAGTGGAGATCTATTATCTATTCTACTGCATTCTATCTAATGTGCGATATTGAATAGCCTCGCCAATATGGTTAGGTTTGATGTTGTCCTCTCCCGCTAGGTCGGCGATCGTCCTGGCTACTTTCAAAACGCGATCGCTTCCCCGCGCCGACAGTCCTAGACGGCGGATAGCTGCTTCGAGAAGTTGACAACCTGCGTCGTCCGGTTGACACCACCGCTGAATTTGGCGACTCTGCATCTCTGCATTACACTGTAAATGGGGTTCATCTTGGAATCGATGATAAGCCCTTTCCCGTCCTTTTTGGACTCTTTCTAGTACAGTTTCTGATGATTCCGCGTTGGAATGGCGGGTAATTTCTTCCGGCTTGAGTCGGTTAACTGCTACTTGCAAATCAATCCTATCCATCAGAGGACCTGATAGTTTTGCCCAATATTGTTCCCGTTGACGAGGAGAACAGGTACAGGCTTGTATGGGGTCGCCATAATATCCACAAGGACAGGGATTTGTACTCGCAATTAAGGTGAATTGGGAGGGGAAAACGACTGATAAACGGGTGCGGGTGACGGTGACAAATCCATCCTCTAGGGGTTGTCTTAAAAACTCCAAAACATTCCGGCGAAATTCGGTTAATTCATCGAGGAACAAAATGCCGCGATGGGCTAAAGAAATCTCCCCCGGTTTGGGATAACTTCCACCACCTACCAAAGAGGGTCCAGAGGCGGAATGGTGGGGGCTACGAAAGGGGCGATCGCTCACTAAAGTTCCCCGATTTTTTAACAGTCCCGCTACCGAATGAATGCGGGTAACTTCTAGGGCTTCTTCAAAGTTTAACGGCGGTAAAATACCTGGTAAACGTCTCGCTAACATGGTTTTACCACTACCTGGCGGACCTACAAAAATGAGGTTATGACCCCCGGTGGCAGCAATTTCCAAGGCGCGGCGGGCGTGGGATTGTCCTTTAACATCTTTTAGGTCTAAATTAGTGGATTTTGGGGTAGCTAAAATCCGCGAACTATCTAACCTGATGGGCTGATGATTGTCGGGATTATTCAGAAAATCTACTACCTCGAAAATCGACTTAAAACCATACACCGAAACCCCCTGAACTACCGCCGCCTCCCTAGCGTTGTCTTCGGGAACTACTAAGCCAGTAATTCCCATATTTTGCGCTTCGGCTGCGATAGGTAATACCCCCGCTACCGGACGCAAACTTCCATCTAAGGATACTTCCCCTAAAAACAGAAAATCTCCCAATAAATCGGCTTTTATCTGTTCGGAAGCTGCTAAAATACCAATACTTATCGGGAGGTCAAAACAAGGCCCTTCCTTCCGCAAATCGGCGGGAGTTAGGTTAATTACTATATTTCCCATGGGGAAACTATAACCAGCATTTTTGAGGGTGGCTTTCACCCTTTCCCGCGACTCCTGAACCGCTGTATCAGGTAAACCTAAAACAATGATTTTGGGGAGTCCTCCCGAAAGATCTACCTCAACTCCGACTTTTACCGCATCAATACCAACTACGGACGCACTCCAAACTCTCGCTAACATAATACAATTATTGATGACTTGTAGGATGGCTATTTTTATGGTATATTAGTAGGATAAGTATTATCCTAAATTTCAGAAAATCTTAACTAACTGCTATGTCTTTCTATAAGCAAAACCTAGAAGCGTTTATTAAACTCCTGACAACTCAGCCTAAATTGTTCACTGATGCTAAATGTCAAGAACTGCTGACTTTAATTGAACCTTTACCAGATGATATCGAAACTTTATCAACGGCGATCGCTAGTTGGTACGAAAAATATGATCCCATTGTTGATGCACAATTGGACATTCTCAATCATTGGAATTTTACGGAAACTTCCCATTTCCCAGCGGCTACGGCGCGTCCTGGCGCTAATTCTGCGGCGGCTACACCCACAACAATTAATAAAGAACTCTTGAAAAGTGCGATTCTCAAAACTCAACCGAAATCGCCTCACTAACCATCCTAATTAATGGCTATAAGGGAGTAAGCCATTCCCATATAGCCACTAACTTTTCAGTTGACCTCTCTCTTTAAATCCCAACATTCTCGAGAACTTCGTATAAAATCGAGTTAATGAAACTCAAAGCCAAAGCGCCAATTAAAGCACTCCAAATACCCCGACGGAGATAGAAACCTCTCACTAGCCAAGCCGCTAGTCCAAAAATCGCCATATTCAACAATAAGGTGATAATGAAACTCGAAAAAACCACGGTCAGAGGGACAGCAAGTCGGACTAAGAGATTTAATAACCCGAAAACAGCGGAGGATGTTAAGGCTTTTTTAAAGTCTTCAATTTCTACCCCGGTAAATTTGCTGAGTTTAGCAATTAAAAATAAGCTGACCGCAGTCACCAACCAAGCAATGATTAAATTCATTAGACCCATCATTTAGACCTCAGTATTAAGTTGTATGGTCGGAGGATTTCTTGATGAGATGTGTTACTAATTAATCAGCCATGACCCGCCAGCCTTGAGTTGAGTAATTCTACCTCACCCCTGAAAGAAATCTCCCGCCAACTCTATTAAACATTAAATCGGAACAACATGACATCCCCCTCTTGGACGATATATTCCTTACCTTCACTGCGGACTAAGCCTTTATCCTTAGCCGCATTCATAGACCCATGAGTAACTAAGTCTTGATAAGCTACGGTTTCGGCGCGGATAAAACCCCTTTCAAAATCAGAGTGAATAACTCCGGCGGCTTGGGGTGCGGACATTCCCTCGTGGATAGTCCAGGCGCGAGTTTCTTTGGGTCCGGTGGTCAAAAATGTTCTCAGTCCTAAGAGTTTATAGGTAGCCGCAATTAGGGATTTTAAACCGCCTTCTTGCACTCCCAGTGATTCCAAAAAGTCCTGCTTTTCGGAGTCGGAAAGTTCTACAAGTTCTGATTCTACTTGAGCGGATATAATCACAACTTGGGCATTTTCTTGGGAAGCGATCGCTCTCACTTTTTCCACCCATTCGTTACCGGTAGCCAAATCATCTTCGGACACATTAGCCGCATAAATAATCGGCTTTCTGGTCAATAAACCCAAGCCCTTAATCGCCTCGGCTTCTTCTTCGGATAAATCGACCAAACGGGCAGATTTTCCCTCGTTTAAGACGGCGGCAATTTTCTCTAAAGCACCCAATTCTAACTGGGCTTCTTTGCTAGTGCGGGCTTGTTTGCGGGTGCGTTCTATGCGACGTTCTACCTGAGACAAATCACGATAAGCCAATTCCAGATTAATAATTTCAATATCCCGCACCGGATCGACGGAACCGGACACATGAATAATATCATCATTTTCAAAGCAGCGGACGACCTGAACGATCGCATCTACCTCCCGAATATGGGAGAGAAACTGATTACCCAATCCCTCCCCTTGACTAGCACCTTGCACGAGTCCAGCGATATCAACAAATTCAATTCTGGTAGGGACAATTTGTTCGGAATTAGAAATTTTAGCTAATACCTGTAAACGTTGATCAGGAACCGCGACGACCCCGACATTAGGTTCAATGGTACAAAAGGGAAAATTAGCAGCCTGGGCTTTAGCATTAGCAACTAGGGCATTAAAAAGAGTAGATTTTCCGACATTAGGTAATCCTACAATTCCGGCGGTAAGCATACAGTTCTATAAAATTTTTATAGTGGTTGGATATATGTTATAATACCAGTAAACAGTCAAAATCTAAATAATAGATCAGCCGGAATCTGCGACCTGTGTGGATGTGGATCAATTATGGATCAAAATCAAACTCCCCTATTAACAGCCCTTAAACAAGCGGCGGAAACACCGGGTGCGGCTTTTTATACCCCAGGACATCGGCGGGGACAGGGAATTCCCGAATCTTTGGCCGCGGTTTTCGGGTCGCAAGTATTTAGGGCGGACTTGCCAGAATTGCCAGAATTAGATAATCTATTCGCACCGGAGGGAGTGATTAAACAGGCTCAGGAATTAGCAGCGGCAGCGTTTGGGGGCGACCTGTGCAGATTTTTGGTCAATGGTTCAACGGTGGGGATTATCGCGTCAATTTTAGCGACCTGTGACCCAGAAGACAAAATTCTCCTACCGCGAAACATTCATAAATCGGTAATCTCAGGATTAGTGATATCGGGGGCGCGGGCTATTTTTATTAATCCTGAATATGACCAGGATTGGCATTTACCGCTGAGTCTGACCCCAAAAGCGATCGCCCAAGCCCTAGATGAACACCCAGACATCAAAGCCGTGATGGTAGTATATCCCACCTATCACGGCATCTGTGGTAATTTAGCAGCCATAGCCACCATAGTTCATAACTATAACATCCCCCTACTGGTAGACGAAGCCCATGGCGGACATTTTCACTTTCATCAGCAACTACCCCCAAGCGCCCTACAATGCGGGGCTGATTTAACGGTACAATCTACCCATAAAGTGCTAGGGGCAATGAATCAAGCCTCAATGGTACAGATTAAAGGCGATCGCATCAACCTCACCCGTCTGGATAACGCCCTACAAATGCTACAAACCACCAGCCCCAGTTATCTGCTGTTAGCTTCTCTGGATGCAGCCCGCCATCAAATGGTCAATCAGGGTCAAAAAAGGCTCACAGAAGCGCTAGAATTAGCACAGAGGGCAAAAACTCAATTAGAAAACTTACCCGGTTTACGGGTCTATCATCCCCCGGTAACTGCTGGGTGTGTTGCTTTAGACCCAACCCGGTTAACGGTTAAGGTCAGCGACTGCGGGTTAAGTGGTTATGAAGCAGACACAATTCTGCATCAACAGTTTCGGGTAACTGCTGAGTTACCAGATCTCGAACACTTGACGATGATCATCAGTCCCGCCAACAGCCAAGGGGATATCGATCAGATGATTAAGGGATTCGCATTTCTCAGCCAGCAGGCTGTATCTGGAGAACTAGAAAATTCCCCCACACTAAACCAGCCGGACTGGCAGATGATCGATACTATATCAGCCTTTGCTACCCCCATAGCTGAGGTTTCGGCGATGTCTGTCCGAGATGCCTTTTTTGCCAAAACCATCTCACTACCAACTCCAGACTGTCCGGGTAAAATTAGCGCTGAGTGTGTTTGTCCCTATCCCCCAGGTGTGCCAATTTTGTGGCCGGGGGAAGCTATATCTAAAAAAGCGATCGCATTTTTGCAACAGGTACAAGCCTTGGGGGGAGAAATTACCGGATGTAGCGATAATACCTTAGCAACCCTGCGGGTAATTGATCATTGAAACTCCCGCCCTGGCTTTCTATTTCAAGTCCCCTAGCAGCACAAGTCACCAATTATTTTATGTCTTCCCCACTTTGGCCTTATATTACCCCAGGCATTCCCGATGACCTATTTGAACGTTTACCAGGAATTCCCATGAGTAAACGGGAGGTAAGATTGCTGTTGATTTCCTATCTACGGCTACAGCCAGATTGTATAGTGTGGGATATTGGGGCGGGAACTGGAACCATTGCGGTAGAAACTGGTTTATTATGTCCCCAGGGTAGAATTATTGCCGTGGAAAGAGATGGGGAAGTGGCTAATCTGATCCGCACTAATTGCGATCGCTTCGGTGTCACCAATGTAGATGTCATTGAAGGAAACGCCCCCGACTGTTTGCATGGACTCAAGAACCTTCCCCACCGCGTCTGTTTAGAGGGAGGAAAAGCCATCAAAGATATTCTAGTTACGGTGTGGCAATATTTACAGCCCCAAGGCCGTCTTGTAGCCACTGCGTCAAATTTAGAGACCTTGTACCTAATTTCGGAAGGGTTTGCTCAATTACAGGTGCGGAATGTGGAGGTAGTCCAATCTTCCATTAACCGCCTGGAGAGTCGAGGGCGATCGCAAAGTTTAGTAGCAATTGATCCTATGTTTATCCTTAGTGGTGAGAAAATCAGTTAATGCGGAAATTACCCCTTATTCTACCCTAGGCGGTCAGGGTAACTTCTCTGTCATCTTTTGCCAATTTGCTATTCAGTTCACTTGTTAATCAACCATGTCTTGGTCTCGTGTCATCAGTGGAATTGTGGCGATCGCCCTCGCCTTGCTCATGCTAACCCTAGGGGGATGGTACTTTACCCTCGGCTTTGGGGTGATTGTGTACCTAGGTCAGTTAGAATACTTTCAACTGGTGCGGGCTAAAGGCATCGAACCAGCCGGGAAAACTACCCTAGTTGTCAGTCAAGCCCTATTAGTTACGGCGGCGATCGCCCCCAACCTAGTAGATGCTATCTTCGCTCTAGCCGGAACCCTGATCTGCTTCTACTTGCTATTTCAACCCAGAATCTCTAGCATTGCTGATATTGCCGCCTCCATTTTGGGTCTGTTTTATGGTGGATACTTACCCAGTTATTGGATTAGGCTACGGGTGGGGCTAGATGGTTCCAGTCCCCTGTTAACCCATGTCACCACTAACCTACCTCAACTCAGATACTTTCCGCCATCGTGGGATTTATCCTATACCCTCACTGAAGGATTGACCGCCAGTCTGCTGGCTTTTGGTTGCATTTGGGCGGCGGATATTGGCGCATACATTTTTGGGAAATTTTTGGGGCGGACCCGACTTTCTGATATTAGCCCCAAAAAAACCGTAGAGGGCGCTATATTCGGGATTTTAGGTAGCATTGGAGTGGCGATCGCTGGTGCTTGGTTTCTGCAATGGCCGCAGTTTCTCTGGACAGGTTTCGCCCTGGGTATTATAATTGGCATAGCTAGTCTTTTGGGAGACCTGACCGAATCAATGATGAAGCGCGATGCTGGAGTCAAAGATTCCGGTCAACTCATCCCCGGTCACGGCGGCATTCTCGATCGCGCTGATAGCTATGTTTTTACCGCCCCCCTAGTCTATTACTTTGTCACCTTGGTGCTACCTTTATTCAAAACCTAGGGATTGACCCAAATTTTCCCCCGTAGGGTAAGCTGTTCCTTACTGATACTCAGATCCTCAATATCTACATCAGTTCCTAAGTCAATCGGAATTGACTCTAGCACAGTGGCACTAATGAGGGGATCGGCTTTGATATAGGGCTGGTGTAGTAACAGTTGGGTGGAACTGATCCGCTGTAATTGGCTATCTAAACTAAGGGCGATCGCCCCATGGGAATCTGTGATTAAATCAGCATTTAAGGTCAGGCGATCGCTATTGAGCCTTAATTGCAGATGTTCGAGGGTTCCCTCAGTCAGTGGTAAGTGAGACTGTAGCAGTTGGGTAATGGCATTGGCTAGAAGTGGCGAACTCACGGAAGCATTAAGATCCGAGGCGAGAATTTGCAAATCACAATCAACCGGGATCGCTTCCAGAAGCTGTAAAGGCTTACCCTGGAGAACCTGACGTAAATTGATACGGATACCGGAACTACTCAAAGCCACTTGGGAAAGATGCAAGCCCTGATAAATCACAGCCTTGGCTGAGACGGACACGGTGGGAATAGATCCCCTTAGTAGCGATCGGTTACCACCTCCGACGTGGATTTTTAAAGATTCTACCCCCTCCACTTGCGATCGCAACCAAAGCTGTAGCGCCGCCGATAGAACCGTTGCGATCAGTTTCTTTTCCTCAGTTTTAGTCCCCGTCATAATCTCGCTGTTAATTTGTTATCAAAAAATCAAGAATTGTTGTAATATTGGTATATGCAGCATAGATATATGCAAGAATCTAACTCGTCAGTCTCACCTACAGATTGATCCACTACTACGGAAACTCCTATAACTCCCATAGTTAAGGAAAATCAGTGCCTTCTACCCAGCAAATCACCCCGTTGTAATCCAACATCCATAAGGGATGCCCTGTCGTCAACCTCTATGAATGAAAGGCTACAGAAAATCATATCTCACTGGGGAGTCGCCTCTCGTCGTCATGCCGAGGAGATGATACTATCAGGAAGGGTCAAAGTAAATGGCGATCGCGCTTATTTAGGCCAGAAAGCAGATCCCAAATGCGATCGCATTGAAATTGACGGACGCGCACTGCACCCTTCCAGTCAACCCCAACCCCTATACCTACTGCTAAATAAACCCCTAGGCGTAGTTTGCACCTGTGCAGAACCCCAAGGCCGAAAAGCGGTTTTAGACCTGCTGCCGCGTCAAATGCGAGTCGGACAGGGACTGCACCCCGTAGGTCGCTTAGACAGCGACTCAACCGGTGCATTACTCATCACAAATGATGGTGAACTGACATTTCTTTTAACCCATCCCCGTTATCATGTAGCTAAAACCTATCAAGTTCTAGTCCAAGGCTGTCCTCCAGAATCTGTTTTAGAACAGTGGAGACAAGGTATCCTACTATCTGGTAAAAACACATTACCAGCTCAAGTTAGGCCCATCGGGAAACCGAGCCGCTCTCAGACTTTGCTAGAAGTGGTTTTACGAGAAGGGAGAAACCGACAGATTCGGCGAGTAGCAGAGGCTCTCGGTTATCCAGTGGTTCAACTGCATCGGACAGCAATTGGGCCTATTTATCTCAACTCGACTGGGAAACCTGAATTAGCTTCAGGTGAATATAGATCCCTGAAAAACTCTGAAGTGCATTTGCTAAAGAATCGAGTCTGTGTCTGGAAATCTGGCAGTTGTTCTTGAGGATCATGGCTTATGAAATTAACTCTTACTCACCCAATTTTTCAAAATAGATCCGAAAATCACAAGCAACCACAAAATCGAGTTGATCATGACCAGGCACAACGCCTATCAGATATTGGTCAACAGTTGCGTGATGCCAGGATGAAAAATTCCTTCTCCTTGGGTATGGTGGCAGCTTATACCCGTATTCGCACCCATTTACTCCAAGCCATCGAAGAGGGTGAAATAGATAACCTACCTGAACCTATTTATACTCAGGGTCTGATTCGCCAATATGCGGATGCTTTGGGGCTGAATGGAGAGGAGTTAGCCAATTTCTTTTTACCGGAATCTGGGGAAAAGACTCTGGCGCGATCGCTTAAATTGCTGTCTCTGCCACAATTACGGCCAACTCATCTGTATCTAACTTATACTCTACTGATTATTTGTGCCGTTAATGCGCTGTCTTATCTGGTTCCCCAATCCGGTGAATTAGCAGTTACACAGACAGAATCAGCTAGTGGGGATACTGTGGTCACGCCACAGCCAAATCCGGTAACCACAACACCATCCCCCCCACAGAGTCAGTTAGTGTCTCAATCTTCCACTACCGTAGTGGTAGCAGAATCATCAGCACCGACACCCGCACCCGCACCGACACCCGCACCCGCACCACAACCTATTATTCAGGATGTTGAAGTGGGAATAGTGGTTAAGGATGAGTCTTGGGTACTGATTGAAATAGACGGAAAAACCGAATTTCAGGGAATATTACCCGGTGGCACTCAAAAAACCTGGACAGCTAAAACTGAAGTGGTGGTAGTGGCCGGAAATGCCGGAGGCGTATTGGTGAAGGTCAACAACGGCGAAGCCAGACGCTTGGGAGAACCGGGAATGGTGCAAGAAGCGGTATTTAAGGCTGGGAATAGCGATGAAACCGCCGATATTCCCAGTTCCTAGTTCACCTTTTATCTAGGCGCGCGTCCATAGGTATCTGTCCAGAACTTCAGGCGATCGCCAATTTCATCAGTTAGCAACCCAGGCTCACAACGCCAAGCCCAGTTACCCTCAGCGGTACTGGGTTTATTCATTTTAGCCTCACTTCCCAATCCCAACACATCTTGTAGGGGGAAAATTGCCTGATTAGCCACTGATGACAAAGCCAGCCGAATCATATCCCAGTGAATGCCATCATTTAGCACCTCACCTAGATAACCTAAATAACGAGTTACATGAGCCTGTTGTTTAAGCGATCGATTATTAAACCAACCCACAGTCGTATCATTATCATGGGTTCCCGTATACACCACCCAATTAGGGGAAGTGTAGTTATAGGGTAAATAGGGGTTATCCCGTCCTGAATCAAATGCAAAATGCAGCACCTTCATACCCGGTAACTCAAATTTATCCCGCAAGGCTTCCACCTCTGGCGTAATAATCCCCAAATCTTCAGCAATAATCGGCAGTCGTCCTAACTTTTCCTCAATGGTGTGGAATAGATCCTCTCCCGGTGCATTTACCCACTCACCATTCATGGCAGTAGTTTCCCCCTGGGGAACTGCCCAAAAAGACTCCAGACCCCGGAAATGGTCAATCCGAATAAGGTCTACATAATCCAACATTGATTGAATACGATGCACCCACCAATCAAACCCATTTTGTTTAAGGCGATCCCAGTTATAAACCGGATTACCCCACAGTTGCCCACTTTCGCTAAAATAATCGGGTGGGACTCCTGCCATTAACGCCGCCTCTCCCGTTTCTCCGTCTAAACAGAAAATTTCGGGATGAGACCACACATCCGCACTATCATGGGCTACATAAATCGCCAAATCTCCAAAAATCTGGATTCCCTGTTCATTGGCGTAGCGCTTCAAATTTGCCCACTGACGATTGAAGGTAAATTGCAGATACTTCTGGAAAAAGATTTCTTCGCTCAGTTTTTCCTGCCATTTTTTCATCGCTTCTGGCTTGCGCCGGGAAATTTCATCATCCCAAGTGTGCCAACTCGCCCCGTCTTGGGCATCTTTGAGAGCCATAAAAAAGGCATAGTCATCTAGCCAGTAGCTTTTCTGGCCACAAAATTCATCAAATTCGCGATGAAGGTCTGATGGTTCCTGTTTCCGAAAATTCTGGAAGGCTTTAAGAAATAGAGGGGTTTTCAGTTCTCTTACCCGGTCAAAATCCACCATATCTGTGGGTAGGGTGGGGATTTTGTCTAAATCTTTTGCTGTCAGTAGTCCGGTCTCGGCTAACATATCAGGACTGATTAACAGAGGATTTCCCGCAAAGGCGGAATAGGAAAGGTAAGGAGAATTTCCAAACCCGGTTGGACCTAGGGGCAGGATTTGCCACAGTTGTTGGTGACTGTCTCTGAGAAAGTCCACAAACTGATAAGCATTCGGCCCTATGTCCCCGATGCCATATCGACCTGGTAGGGAGGTAGGGTGTAATAAAATGCCGCTAGATCTGGGCTGAAATGACATAAGAAACCTAAAAGATATAATTGTTTCCACTGGTGACAGGGTGGCTTGTCCTCTCGGCACAGCTTCTTGATCCACCTGCCATCAGGAAAATACCATCCCCTGTCCTACATTTTACTCCTGCTAGGGACGGATTTGGCATAATTAAAAGCTGATTCTGTCCAAACTCTAGGGCGATCGCTCTCGGTTCTGGTAGTGGGACTCTTCATAATCACTATCATCTTACCTACTCTTTCATGGGTTGATATTACCGGATTGCCGGAATTGTGAAACCTCGATGAAACCAAGATGATTAATTTATGAAATGCCCTATTTATTAACCGTAAATTGCGACGAAAATCGGATTTTTATGATACAATGCTTGGGGCGCTAATTATCGGCTCTATGTCCTATTTATTCAAGGGGAGGAAACACTGATAATATGTTAACTGCATTTACGGCGGGACTTTTATTGATTAGCTTGTCGGAATTAGGTGACAAAACCTTTTTTATTGCTGTTATTTTGTCAATGCGATACCCGAGAAGGCTGGTTTTTACCGGGGTGGTGGCAGCTTTGGCATCTATGACAATTATTGCTGTGGTTATGGGTCGAGTGGTGGCTTTCTTGCCGGAAATTTATCTGCACTGGGCGACGATTTCCCTGTTTGGTTTATTTGGAATTAAATTGTTATACCAAGCAAGTAAAATGCCGTCCTCTCAGTCCTGTGGTGAGGAAGAAGAGGAGGCTAGGAAGGCAGTAGCCGCGTCAAATTTAGCTAATAATAAGTCGAAGCTGCGGATATTGCTGGAAGCGTTTACTTTAACTTTCCTCGCGGAGTGGGGCGATCGCACTCAAATTGCTACCATTGCTTTAGCAGCCACTTATCACCCCGTGGGAGTAATATCAGGGGTGATTTTAGGGCATAGTATCTCAACTGCGATCGCCGTTTTGGGAGGCCGCATAATTGCGGGTCGCATTTCCGAACGCACCATTACAGCCGTTAGCGGATGTTTATTTATTGTTTTCGGCTTGGTGGCTTTAATTAATGGTGTCGAAAACGTTTCCGTTTAATCAGTTTTGGGAACTATCATGACTGGATTTTGGGGCTGTTTCTAAAGGTTTATTAACCGTAGTTTTGCCATTGCCATTGCCATTGCCATTGCCATTGCCAGTTATGATAGTGTAGCCGTTACCATTAGCATTTTCTGGGGCATAATACACAGGTTCTGAAGCCTGACGGGTGGCGGGGTGTTTATCACCCACTAAACGGGACTGTAAAGTGGTAGCAATGATATAAAACACTGGCACAATATACAAACTCAGTAGAGTGGAAACCAGCATTCCTCCCATGACGGACATACCAATAGAAACCCGACTAACTGCACCCGCACCTGTGGCAAAAGCCAGAGGCATGACCCCAAAAATAGTCGATAAAGCCGTCATCAAAATGGGTCGAAAACGGACTTTTCCCGCCTCGATCGCCGCCTGAGTAATAGACCGCCCCATTTCTCGCAGTTGGTTAGCAAATTCCACAATGAGAATGGAGTTTTTAGTCGAAAGTCCGATTAACATAATCAAACCAATGCGGCTATAAATATTTAACTCCAATTCAGCAAACCATAGCGCCCCAAAAGCACCTAATAGGGATAGGGGGACCGCTAATAAAATCACAAACGGATCCACAAAACTTTCAAACTGCGCCGCCAAAGTTAGGAAAATAAAGGCTAGGGATAACCCGAAAATGTAAATTGTCGCGTCTCCAGCTTGACTAAACTCGCGGGACTCTCCAGCTAGGTCTGTTCTCATGGTCTCAGGAATAGTGCGATCGGCTAGATCTTGGAGTGCTTCTAAGGCTTCACCGAGACTATATCCTGGGGCGGCACTACCTTCTAAAGTCGCCGACCGGAAGCGGTTAAAGTGGTTAATTTGCGGTGGTAGAGTCGAGTCACGGATAGTCACCAAATTACTGAGGGGGACCATTTGACCGGACTCCGATCGCACAGATATTTCCCCAATATCTTCAGGACTAGCCCGAAATTCCGACTGTCCCCTAACTATCACTTCATAACGTTGATTTCCCCGGTTAAAATTGGTAATTTCCCGACCACCCAGCATAATTTGCAAAGTCCGGGCTATTTCTTGCACAGAAACCCCCAAATTTCCGGCTTGGGATCTATTTACCTCTAAGACCAATTCCGGCTTATTCAGCTTTAAATCGGTGTCCATATTGACCAACTGAGGTAATTCATTCGCCGCCATAGCCAATTGTTCCGAAACTTGTGCCAACTCGCTAATATCATTTCCCTGAAGCACAAATTGTACAGGTTGACCGAGGCGACTTCCTGGTAGTGAACTCGGATTAATTGCAAATACCATGGCATCGGTAATTTGCGAAAACTTGCCAAATAAACGTCGCACGATCGCCTGTTGAGACTGTTCCGGTTCTGTACGTTCTGACCAAGGGACAAGGCTAGTAAAAGCAAAGCCTCGGTTAGCTTGGGCTGCGCCTCTCCCAAATCCGGTTAGGGTAAAAAATGCCCGCATTTCCGGGACATCAGCCAAGATTTCTTCAACTTCCTGAACCACATTATTAGTATAGTTTATACTCGCACCTTCGGGAGCATTAATCGGCACAAAAATCCGCCCCCTATCTTCCGTTGGCAAAAACCCTTGAGGCAATTGTACAAATAGCCAAGCTGTGAGACCCAGAGATGCTACAAATCCCAGCAAAATTACAGGTTTCAATGAGATCAACAATCGCAAACTGGCATCATAGATATTCGCGATGCGATCGAGCAGCCAATCAAAGGCATTCAGAGGGGCTGATAGCAGCCTCATCAACAGGTTTTTACTGCTGTGGGATGGTTTTAAGATAATCGCCGAAACAGCGGGCGCTAAGGTGAGAGCAACGAAGGATGAGAAGACCACAGAAATGGCTAGGGTGATGGCAAATTCATTAAAAATCTGTCCGGTTGCTCCCCCGGAAAAACTGACTGGCACAAATACGGCAATTAGCACCACAGTAGTGGCAATTACAGCAAATACCACCTCCCCCATGGCATGAATGGCAGCCTGGAAAGGGTGCATTTTCTTCTCGTCAATATAGCGGACGATATTTTCTAAAACCACAATGGTATCATCTACCACTAATCCGGTGGCTAGGGTTAGGGCAAATAGGGTCAATACATTAATGGAAAATCCCAGAAAAAACATGGCACCAAATGCGCCAATTAATGAAACGGGAATGGTGATGGTGGGAATTAGGGTAGCCCGCCAGTTTTTCAGAAATAGGAAGATGACTAACACCACCAGGGATATGGCTAACAGGAGACTTTGCCATACTTCATCAATGGCAACTTGCACAAATTCCGAGTAGTCTACTGCTACGGTATAATTCATGCCTTCGGGGAAGTTTTGGGAAAGTTCTTTCATTCTTTCCTTAACCCCTGTAGCCACTTCTAAAAGGTTCGCGTCGGAAAGTCTACTAACTCCTATGGTAACGGCGGGTTGACCCCTAAATCTGGCAATGGTGCGATCGCTTTCTGCGCCGATTTCTGCATAGCCAATATCTCCGATGCGTATTTGTGTACCGTCGGGGTTGCGTCTGATAATTAGGTCTTCGTATTCAGGGGGGGTTTGTAGTCTTCCTAGGGTGCGGACGGGAAATTCCATGGTCTCACCTTCGATGCGACCGCTAGGGATTTCTACGTTTTGTCTCTGTAGGGCATTTTCTACATCTAGGGGGGTCACATTGCGGGCGGCCATCCGTTTAGCATCTAGCCAAATTCTCATGGCGTAGCGACGTTCCCCACCGATGAAAATACTACCGACCCCGTTAACAGTTTCTAGGGAGTTTCTCAGGAATTGGTCGGCATAATTACTGAGTTCTAATGTGCTAAAGCGATCGCCATATATGGCAATCCACATAATGCGATCGTCGTCGCTACCATCCTTAGAAACTACCGGGTTATTCACATCAGAAGGTAGTCGCCCCGTCGCCCTAGACACACGGGAGAGAACATCCTGGACGGCTACTTCTAAATCCCGTTCCAATTCAAACTCAACATTGATAGAACTTAGCCCTTCTCGACTAGAGGAGGTCATGGTTCTTAATCCTTGAACCCCGTTAATAGCCGCCTCCAGAATCTCCGTAACTTCCGTTTCTACTACTTCCGCATTCGCCCCCGGATAGGTAGTCCTAACTCTCACAATCGGAGGATCAATGCTGGGAAATTCTTGCACAGGTAGTCGGGTGAATCCCACAAAACCGACTAGGATAATTACCAGGGAACAGACCGTAGCAAAAACAGGACGTTTGATAAAGAAATTGGTAAACACAATTAACCCTCACTATTTATTGACTCTTGGACTCGACCCCAGTTAATTTTGAGGATTGATAGCTGCACCATCTGACAGTCTTTGAATACCGGAAACTATCAGTTTTTCACCCGGTCGTAAACCTTCCACCACTTCCGCATATTGCTCCCTAATTAAACCTAACCGAATTACCTGTCTTTTGGCGGTGGGATTTTCTCCCCCTTCCGTGGTAAATACAAACCTTTCATCTCCCGAAAATTGTACGGCGGTCATGGGTACAACTACTGTGTTTGGTTTTTCATTCCAAATTACCCGCGCCCTCACGAATTGACCAGTACGGAGGAGTCCGTCAGGATTAGTAAATGTCGCTTTGGCTAAGATACTTTGAGAATTAGGATCTACCGTCGGGGAAATAAAGCTAATGCGTCCGGTTCCTATAGGTTCACCTTGGGGGTCTTGCATTTCTACTGCTAGTCCCTCTCGTAGGTCGCCTTGGCGTTCTAGGGGAATAGATAATCTCAATTCTAGGCGATCGTTTTCTGTGAGGGTGGTTAAGGTCTCACCCCGGCTCACAAAGTCTCCCGGTCTCGCCGTCACATCACCAACTATCCCCGTAAAAGGTGCTTGTACAGTCGTCTCTTGTAGCTGCACTTCTAACTGGCGAACACGGGCGGCGGCTTCCGCTACTTGGGCTTCCGCTTGGTCGATTTCTTGGGGTCTCGTGCCGCTTTCTAATCGTCTTAACGCCTGTTCAGATTGTTCGACTCCCGCTTGTCTCAGGGCTATTTCTGATTGGCGATTTTGCTGCAATTGTTCTAGTCGTCTTTCGGATGCTCTCAGGTTGGCTTGGGCGGTTTGTTTTTGCGACACTAAAGCATCAAATTCATCTCTGGAAATTGCCCCGGCTTCCGTGAGTTCTTGAAATCTAGTTACCCGTTTTTCCGCTAATTCTGCTGCTGCTATATTGGCATCTATTTGGGCTTTCGCTTGATTGATTTCTGCCAGTAAACTACCCGATTCCGCATCACTTAGGCGGGCGATAGATTCCCCTAATCTCGCACGGGCTTCCGCAATTTCTTCCGGGCGACTTCCGGCTTGTAATTCTGATACTCTGGCTTGGGTTCGTACTAGGTTGGCTTGGGCTTGTCGCAGTTGCGCTTCTAGGTCATCACTTCTTAAACGGGCGATCGCCTGCCCTTGATTTACCATTTCCCCTGACCTAACATATACTTGGGTGATTCTCCCGTCTATTTCCGATCTTACTTCCACCGACTCCCGCGCTTGTAGCGTTCCCACAAATTCCCCAGCATCCTGAAAGTTCCTAGTTTCTATGCTGGCTACTCTCACCGGAACTCCCCTCGGTCTTTGGGGGGAATTAGTCGCCGCCGCTGGGGTAGTGTCCGCTTGCGCTTTACTAGAATGCCACCATTGACCCCCAGCAAAGCCTACTCCTAGGGCGAGTAATATTCCTACCGTGGCTGATACCAAACCCGATTTATTACTAGGTTCTGATTCCGAATGGCGATCGCTTTCTATCTGCTTTTGGTCTTCTCTTTGTGACTGTTCAGGTATCCCCTCAACTTCCACTACAGACTGATGATAATTCGGGTTTGATGATTCTGATGATGGATAAGACATAATAAATTGTAGTATGATTATAAGATTTTCTCGAAAATTAGCGACCCGATAAATTTACCTGGTCTACTGCCATTGTACCTGACAGCTATTTAAATTTGTTATCTATCTTCCGACAGAGAATCCACTCCCTCTATTTCCTGCTGCAAATTATCGTAGGTTTGACTCAGCCATTTTACCTCCGATTCTAACACAAAATTCTCCCTTTTCCAGATATCTAATTGATAGGAATCAATCGGCACATATTCAACCTCTTTATGATTCAGATATTTCATCCTTTCCTCACAAGCTCTGAGGCGATATTCTAGCAACAACAGGCGGTTTTGTAGATTTAAGTCACTAAAAAAGAAATACTTAATTAGAAACCTAGAACGGCTTTTAACCCAGCTCTCTTGTGGCTGTTCTAGCATTTTGTATAACCATCGCTCACGTCCGGCCGCGGTAATACCATAAACCTTCCGACTCGAACCCGCGTCCCCTGCCTCTTCTAGGATAACTTGAATATATCCCCGTTCTTCCAAACGTTTCAGCAAGGGATAAATTGCACCATAGTTAACACTGATACAACTTCCCATAAACAGCTCTAGGCGCTGCTTCAGTCGATAGCCGTGTAAAGGTTCGCGCTGTAGTAGCCCTAATGCAGATAGTTCCAACATTATATCAAATTGATACTTGTGTTGACAATATAGCCAATTTTCGCCTACCAGTCAAGAAATAGGCTAAAAAAGTTGGCGATCGCCTTTAGTCTCAGGTTTTCTCTCCCCCTCTGTATGGCAGATCCACCCATACCAACCACCAAAAAACAGTATCAATCATCTCATAAAAAGGTGCTGACCTCCCAGCCTGGTGGATAAACTCAAGGTTTTATGGAACCCATAACCAAACCCCAGGATTTAATCGAGGTTTAAGTTTTATCAGTTGAGGGTTGACAGTCTAAGGTTTAAGGGTTGAGGATTAAAGATTAATCGTTGACCGCTAAACTTTAAGCCAGATAACCGAGATGGTATGCTTCGCCAAGAAGATCCATCTCTGAGCCATAAATTTAGAGTTTTTCGAGAGACCAGCACCTAATTATTGATGCTCGATAATAAATAGGCTAATCAGGAATGTTAATCAAAGTGCGGGCGTTGCTAATAGAAAGCACCCGGTCTACAGTGGATTTAAACTCCTCCACAAACTCTTGGCGGCGATCGCATTCCCAAGTCAAATTGGTAGGGTCAAGTATTTCTACTCCCTCCCGCCCCAAAAAACTATCAGCCAGGGATTGATACTTTTCCGAAGCCGCATTTTTGCCTAATACTTCCATCGCCAATTTATCCAGTCTTTCCTTTACCCGCGCCTGCGCTATGTCAAAATCTTTGCGCGCCGAAGTATAAGCCGATTGCATCGTATTCAGAACTGACTCATAATAGGCGATAAAGTTTTTCATCTCGATCGCTTCAGCCACAGTCATTTCTTCCCCCGCTACCGATACCATGGTCACCGCATTAGACAAAACCACTGCCCTTTTAATTGTACGCCGACGGGCAATTAAAGCATCCACTTTTTGCACCGCCGCCCGTGCTTTAGTGTTATACTCATCCCGGTTTCTGTAGCCCACAGGAGTTTTTCCCACTTCTACCACAGTGATTAATGTATTACCTTCTAAAGCCGTTCTAGCTGATTCTATGCGCTTACCCAGTAGCGTTAATTCTGCCAAAGCATCTGTTACCGTCATTTCAGCCATTGAACTCACCTCTGTAAAGATTGTCGCCCCTTACCAGATAGACAGAATCCCGAATTAACAGCCCCATAAAAATTAGTAGCTAACCCATTATATACCAACATCGCAGTAAATTAACTCATGAATCTTAATGATATTATTGATGCGATCGCCATTCAGCGTAAATTGCTGTCACCTCAGCAAGCAATCCTAGTCGCCATTTCGGGAATTGATGCTTCTGGAAAAGGCTATATCGCCGCCCAAATTGTCAAAATACTTAGCCAGGGAAATCTGCGGGTAGCCAGCATCAATGTTGATGGGTGGCTTCATCTACCCCACCAAAGATTTAGCCAGACTAACCCCGCCGCCCACTTCTATCAATATGCGATTCGCTTCGACCAGTTATTTAGCCAATTAATCTTTCCCCTGCGCCAACTGCGATCAGTGTCTATTGACGTTGATTATACTCAAGAAACCGCCACAGAATATCAAAAGCATAGATATAAATTCGACAATATTGATATAATCGTCTTGGAAGGAATCTTTTTGTTAAAACAAGAGTTCCAGTCATACTATGACCTTTCTTTTTGGGTTGAATGTACTTGGGAAACCGCATTAGAACGAGCTATTGTGCGATCGCAAGAGGGTTTATCTCAACAAGAAACAGTTCAAGCATATCAGGCCATCTACTTTCCCGCCCAAAAAATTCACTGGGAACGAGATCAACCTAGACAAGCAGCCACAGCAAGTATTAATAACGATTTTCGACTAGCATCGCCGGGACTCAAGCCAGACCCTAGCCCTTGAGTTCATCTATTTAGCCTGAATCTCAAATATTTTAACTTGCTGATATTTCCAGAGCCTATATATCTCCAACATCCCTATATAGGCAAGTTTATGATATATATTACCCAAGTCCAGAGCCCAACAGCAACCTTTTGAACTATGGGCTTGTGATGAACCAACCTGAAAGCCTTTTATTTCCCTGTTAATGTTTTATACACCACTGATTAATGATTGAATCTAAACGACAAACCATCAAACTACAATGGCGCATATTGATAGGATATGCTATACCCATTTTACTCTCTTTTGGAGTAGTATCAGTAATCTACTACAAAGCTACCAACGTCGTCGAACTCACCGCCGCAGTCGAGACCACTCAACTGCAAATGGAAGGAGTTGATCAAATAATTGTTGGCATTTCTAAAATGTTGCGAAATGTGCGAATGAGCCTTTTATTTCCCCAGTCAGAAGACTACGAAACTCTCTATCAAGAAGGCTTTGAGCAGTTCACCACTAATTATGAAAATTTGATGAGGCAGATTGATGATCCCAGTTTGAGGGATGAATTAACCAGAATTAGACGAGCTGGTAATGAGATTGATCGCATTTCCAGAAACGTATTTGATCTGATTGAGAACAATCAATTACCCCAAGCCCAGGCACAAGCCCAAGCCCTCAGTGTCAGTGAGTTAGCAGCTACAGGAGAAAATCTTGACCAGCAAAAGCAACAGCTTCTCAATGCTAAATATAGAGAGTTGGAAAATGCCATGAATACTCTCACTATGATCGCTGCATTGGGAATGTTCATAGCTGCGACTTTAGCTATTATTTTGGCTCTGGTAATTTCCTCCCGCATTAGCCGGACTATTAATGATAGTATTAGTATAATTGCCAGTTCTTCTAATCAGATTGCTAGTACCACAGAACAACAAGAACGCAACGCCAGCCAACAGGCCGGAGCAATTAATCAAACTACTGCTACAATGGATGAGTTAGGGGAAGCAGCCCGGTCAATGGCAGAACAGGCAGAATCCTCCGCTGAAAGCGCCCGTAAAGTCTTGGGTCTCGCTCAATCTTCCATCGAAAGCGCCCAGCAAGTCCTCACTCTCGGTCAGTTTTCTTCTGAAAGCGCCCAGCAAGTGTTAAAACTTGCTCAGTCCGAAACGGAGGCGGTACAGCAAACCCTAGAGAAAATGTTAAATCTCAAGGAAAAAGTAGAGGCTATTGCTGATCAAATTGTTCGACTCAGCCAGCAAACTGAACAAATTGGCATGATTACTAATATGGCTGCTGATTTGGCTAACCAGACTAATATGTTAGCATTGAATGCGGCTGTAGAGGCTGCCCGTGCTGGCGCTCATGGTAAAGGTTTTGCAGTGGTAGCCACGGAAATCCGCAAATTGGCAGACCAGAGTAAACAGTCAGCCGAAAAAATTACCGTTTTAGTTAATAATATTCAAAGGGCGATCGATAGTACCGTATTAGTCACTAATGAAGGTAGCAAGACTACAGAACAAACTATCGAACTTTCCCAGGGGACTGTTAATGCCTTTGAAAAAGTTACCGAAGCCATTAACCCCGTTTTAAAAGCCTCTACAGATGTCAGTGATGCCATTAATCATGTGATTATTAGCAACCAGGAAGCCACCCTAGAGGCTGTTAATGAAGTGGTTTTAAATTCCCAACAAATCTCTCTGAGTTCCCAACAACAAGCCCAAGCAATTCACCAAGTCTTCCAGGCTATGAATAGTCTTAATCAAAGTGCCGCTGAGACTGCTAACGGCTTGCGAGAAACTAAAATCGGTATTCAACGACTTAATCAAGTTGCCCAAAATCTCAAGTCGGAAACCTAGAAATCAACCTCAACCAGGGGGCCACTGCATGGCCCGACCTCCCAAAATATGAATGTGAAGATGATCTACAGTTTGTCCACCATCAGAACCATTATTAATGACTACACGATAACCATTAGTTAACCCAGCTTCCTGGGCTACTTGTTTCACCTTCAGCAGTAAATGTCCCATCAGCCCATGGTCATCGGGGCTGGCTTCCTCTAATTTAGGAATTGGTTTTTTGGGAATTACCAAAATGTGAACGGGTGCTTGGGGTGCAACGTCTCGGAAGGCTAACACTAGGTCATCTTCATAGACGATATCCGCTCGAATTTCCCGCCGGATGATTTTCGTAAAAATTGTTTCTGAATTGCTCATAATTTGGTCCCCAAACTGTCGTATTATACAATGATACCCCCGAATTGACAAGGGCAAATTAGCTCTGAACTCTTAAAAAAAGTTTAATTTTGGGCACTATAATTAATACACCTAAATTGCTATTGAATTCCTCAGCCAGGAAAGGGGCTGCTCAACTCCTGATCCGAGCCAGCTTTGGCCAGAAAACCAGACTATTAAATTCTACTTTGTCCTACTTAATCCTACTTTGTCCTACTTAATCCTACCTAATGTAGGCATCCAAGCATATATAAGGACAAAAACTGGATACTAAATCCTACTTTTTACTATTTACAAATACTGTATTTTGAGTTATTAATAGTATAAGAAAAAAAAGAGGTTAGTCAGCAAATAGCTCTGTATTCGTTGAAAGTTAAATCCGAAAATCCGTCGTAGGTGGTGATTGAAAATTACTGCTAGAAAGAAAAATAACACCTGCGACTGTCCACTAGATTTCCCGATTAACAACTGTATAGATAGTACGTGCAACCCAGATGGCTGTAATTATTTTGTGTCAAGATTTCTCATTTTCCGGTCATGTATAGTCTGCCAATTATGTATGTAGTTTGGAGTTGTGGATAGCGCCCCATCTGTGAACTGTGTTGGTCAAGGTAAATTACCCACAGATTTGGCGGTGTTTATCGGGGAATATGCTGGTTGCTAATTTGTGAGACTGCCTCAAGCCTAAAGAACTGAACAAGAGGAAACTTAAAGATATGGTTTCAACTGTAGAAAGACCCACTAAACTGACATCACCTACAGACAACAGTAGTGGTAGTATAACTCCCGAATGGAAAGGATTTAAACAGGGTAAATGGACAAAAGAAGTAAATGTTCGTGATTTTATCCAAAAAAACTACAGTCTTTATGAAGGAGATAGCGGGTTTTTAGCTAATGCTACAGAACGCACCAATAACCTCTGGGATCAGGTAAAGGAACTGATGGCAGAGGAACGCAAACAGGGCATTTTAGACGCAGAAACTAAAATTCCTTCTGGGATTACTGCTTATGGTGCGGGCTATATAGATCGCAGTTTAGAGCAAATCGTGGGTTTGCAAACTGACAAACCTCTGAAACGAGCGATTATGCCTTATGGTGGTATTCGGGTAGTGAAAAAATCCCTAGAAGCCTACGGCTATGAACTGGACCCAGAAACAGAAAAAATCTTTACTCAGTATCGCAAAACCCACAATGATGGCGTTTTTGATGCTTACACGCCAGAAATTCTCCTAGCGCGCCATTCTGGACTGGTGACGGGATTACCAGATGCTTATGGTCGCGGTCGCATTATTGGTGACTATCGGCGGGTGGCGCTGTATGGAGTCGATCGCCTAATTTTAGACAAGAAGGAGCAACAAGCGTCTCTGGAATTAGACGCAATGGACTCAGAAACCATCTCGCGGCGCGAAGAAATCTGCGAAGAAATCCGATCGCTCCAAGAACTCAAAGAAATGGCAGCATCATACGGGTTAAACATTGGACGACCCGCCGCCACCGCCCAAGAAGCGGTACAGTGGACTTATTTTGGCTATTTAGCAGCAGTCAAAGAACAAAATGGCGCGGCTATGTCTTTGGGACGGGTATCTAATTTCTTAGATATCTACTTCGAGCGAGATTTGCAAAATGGCACTCTCACGGAAAGTGGCGCTCAGGAAATTATCGACCATTTCGTGATGAAATTACGGATGGTGCGGTTCCTGCGGGCTCCTGAATACAACCAACTATTTTCTGGTGATCCTACCTGGGTGACAGAATGTATTGGCGGTATGGGTGAAGATGGTCGCCCCTTAGTCACAAAAAACAGTTTCCGGTTCTTACACACACTCTACACATTGGGTGCTGCTCCTGAACCCAACCTGACTATTTTATGGTCGGAACGTCTCCCAGAGAACTTTAAGCGCTACTGTGCGAAAGTCTCCATTGAAACCTGTTCTACCCAGTATGAAAATGACGATTTGATGCGGGCAGAATATGGGGATGATTATGGCATTGCTTGCTGTGTTAGCGCCATGAAAATCGGTAAGCAAATGCAGTTTTTCGGCGCACGGGCGAATTTAGCCAAGGCGCTGCTGTATGCGATTAATGGCGGTAAAGACGAGACCACAGGCGAGCAAATCGGCCCCTCATGGCTTCCAGTTCAGGGCGATTATCTGGAATATGATGATGTGGCAGAAAAATTCGATCGCTGTTTAGAATGGTTGTCTCGTTTGTATGTCAACACCCTGAACATTATTCACTTCATGCACGATAAATACGCCTACGAGCGGATTGAATTGGCACTGCATGATCGTGATGTATATCGGACGATGGCTTGTGGTATGGCGGGTCTGTCTGTGGTGGCTGATGCTTTCTCTGCTATTAAATATTCTCGGGTCAAAGTTATCCGCAATGACCAAGGTTTGGTAGTGGATTATGAAATCGAAGGGGATTATCCCAAATTCGGTAATAATGATGATCGCGTTGATGATATTGCTGCCAATTTGGTTAAGCAATTCATGAACAAAATCCGTCAGCACAAAACCTACCGCAACTCAGTTCCTACCCAGTCAATTCTCACCATTACTTCTAATGTGGTTTATGGTAAGAAAACTGGTAATACTCCAGACGGTCGGAAAGCTGGCGAACCTTTTGCACCGGGTGCTAATCCTATGCACGCACGGGATACACAAGGAGCGATCGCCGCTTTGGCTTCCGTCGCGAAACTCCCCTATGAGCATTCTCAAGACGGGATTTCTTACACCTTTTCCATTGTGCCACAAGCATTAGGAAAACAGGAAAGCGATCGCATCAGCAACCTCGTGGGAATGTTAGATGGTTACTTCGCCGACGACGGTCATCATATTAACGTCAACGTCCTGAACCGGGAAACCTTGGTCGAAGCCATGGAACATCCCGAAAAATATCCACAACTGACCATTCGTGTATCCGGTTACGCCGTCAACTTTATCAAGCTGACCCGCGAACAACAATTAGATGTGATTAATCGTACTTTCCATAGTCGCATCTAGGGATTTATACACCGGGTTAATCAGCAGTAAAATGTGATTAACTCGGTTGCTGTCCATCATTAGTTAGTCTGTAATAACCCGGTTTTAATCAATCCGGGTTTCTGTTGTCTCTCATCGCAATTATGTCTGATTCTCAAAGTCAAATATTCGGTCAAATTCATTCCTATGAAAGTTGCGGCACCGTAGACGGTCCAGGAATTAGATTTGTGGTGTTTACCCAAGGTTGTCCTCTGCGCTGTCTTTATTGTCATAACCCCGACTGTCAAGAAGTAGCAGGCGGTCAACAAGTCAGCGTCGAAGAAATCATCCAACAAGTAGTCAAATATCGCTCCTATATGCGGTTTTCTAATGGCGGTATTACCGTCACTGGCGGCGAACCTTTAATGCAGCCAGAATTCGTCGCTGAAATCTTCCGCCGCTGTCGGGAATTGGGGATTCATACAGCCTTAGATACCTCTGGTTATATCCCCCTGAATGTAGCTAAACCAGTGCTAGATTATACCGATTTAGTGCTTTTAGATATCAAATCTTATCACAGCGAAACCTATCGGAAAGTCACCTGTGTTTCCGTAGAACCAACCCTGAATTTTGCCAAGTATTTACATGAGATTAATAAACCGACATGGGTGCGGTTTGTGTTAGTACCAAATTTAACTAATGACATCAATAATATGGAAGCATTAGCTAAGTTTGTGTCCGGCTTCACCAATGTAGAAAAAGTCGAGATTTTGCCCTTTCATAAAATGGGTGAATATAAATGGGAGGAAATCGGCTACGAATATAAACTTAAAGATACTCCCGAACCCACCCCAGAACAAGTCAGCACAGCTATAAACATCTTTGAAAAGTATGGTTTGGCGGTGGTAGCTTAACACTTACTACCAGCGTTAATCTGACTTAATTTTAAAGCGATCGCTCCTCATTCACCCCCCAAATCAGTCACCCTTTTTTCCCGATTAGAGAAACTTTGAGTAATTTGATAGAGCAGAAATAAAGATACAATAATCCCCACAAACTCCGCCGCCATAGCATTAAGAGCAGCCTGTAGTGTAATCATATCCATAGGTACAATAATCGGACCGCTGCGACTTAAAATAGTCGCTCCCTCACTCGGATTATAAATCGTGGCGGCTCCCGGTGGCACAGACAGCATTCTAAATAATAGAGCCCCCACCTTCCACATTGCCACGACCATAGCACAAATCATACCCGCTATATTAGTTCCTAACCCAATCCAAAGAGAGCGAGTTACACTAGCCTTACTCGGACGACGGTCTGGGTCAGTCAGTTGATCACCAATTCGGGTATAGTGAAAACACCAGTAAATGGTAAACCCTAGAGCCAACAAACAGCCATAAGCCAGAACTAAACCCACAAATGATTGTCCGAGTCTATTTCTGGCGGGACTGAGAAATAACGCAAACAACAACAGAAAAATGGGTACAACCCCAAAAAAAACCTGCAAACATAAGCCGATCAACCCTCCCTTTTGAAAAGCCAAGGCAATTTGATTAATATGGGACGGAGATGATTGGAAATTAACTTGCTCAGACATTGCCCATAAATTCCTAGTGAATCACAGTATTCTAGCGGTTCGATTAAATGGAGGCAACATGAATTTTTTCGATAAACTAATTAGCAGCATTGAGCGCAACCAAAGTTTGCTCTATGTGAACCTTGACCCCGACCCGGAAGTATATCCGCCTAACTTTGAGAATGAGCAGGGCCTAGGGTTGGTCGATGATGGTAAACTCGTGGAGGAGTGGTATCGATGGTTAAAGGCGATCGTAGAGCAAACCGCCAACTTAGTTTGTGCCTATAAACTAACTTTAAATACCTATTTAGGACTTGGCTTGTCCGGGTGGCATCTTTTACAGCAGATTTTAGACCATATCCCCTCTACAATACCCGTCATTCTCGATGCTAAACACGCTGATCTCAATAGCGCCAGCCTGTTTGCGCGCATGATTTTTACAGAATGGGGGGTTGATGCTTGCACCGTATCCCCCTACACCGGACAGGATTTGGTCACACCCTTTCTGGTCTATCCTAATAAAGCAGTATTTGTCCTGTGTGCGACTGCTAACCCGTCCGCTAACCTACTCCAAGAATATCCTAACCCGGGACATCCTCTTTACTTGGAATTGGTGCGAGCTACCCAAACCTGGGGAACTCCAGAACAGGTCGGGTTAGAGGTCGGGGTCATGGCGGATATGTTAGCACGAATTCGTCGCCAAGCTCCAGAGCGTTTGATTTTGGTTCAGGGAAATAGTGCTGAGGAAAACGATCTAACCGAACAAGATGATCTGATCCAAATTCTGGCCGCGGGTTTGGGTGCTGACGGTGCGGGTCTATTGCTACCTCTACCACCACGTTTATTGCAACGGGGAACTGTCACAGAGGCGGTGCGGTCTTTGCGAGATGCTATCAATGACGAACGCCTGCGGGTTATGCAAGGTAGTCCTAGCTGTGACCTGTGGCTTCCTGATGTCTGTTTCTTGGAAAATGAACCCCACCGCGACCTGATTCTGCAACTTTATGATATTGGTTGCATTATGTTTGGCGACCATGTGCAATCATCAGGAGAGGTTCTCCCCTATTATATTGACTTGCGCCGGATTATTTCCATGCCCCAGATTTTTCATCAGATTGTGGGAGCATACGCAGAAATTCTCCAAAATCTTAATTTCGATCGCATTGCGGGTATTCCCTATGGGTCTCTACCTACAGCCACTGGTTTATCTCTCCGTTTAGGACGACCTATGGTGTTTCCACGAAAGGAAGTCAAAACCTATGGCGCTAAAAGGGCGATCGAAGGGCATTTTCAGTCAGGGGAACTCGTTGTCGTTGTCGATGATATCCTCATTACTGGCAATAGTGTCATGAAAGGAGCCGCCACATTACAAGCCGCAGGACTAAGGGTTGAGGATATTGTGGTATTTATCGATCATGGTCGCCAGGTCATGGAAAGGTTGACAGAAAATGGCTATCGTGGTCATGCGGTATTAAGTCTCGATGAAATTTCCCAAACCTTATACCAGGCTAACCACATTTCATCTCAACAATTTAAACTGTTCCAACAGCACATCTAGTTGACTATTATAGTCATTTATTCCCTCCATTGGGCTATATTGACATGACTTATCAATAAACTTAATGCGATCGGTTATGATATAATAGCACTTTTTTTCTACCAACCAAGAATCTATTAATACCTATTAACCAGCCTCTGACCTCCGGTTTATGGCCGTATTGCCGTTTGTTTATTAACAAAAATTCTTGTTTAACTCCCCACCTAGTGATATAGTATATCTGGAATTAGATGCAACTAATTCTTAATAACTGTCCCTAACAAAAACTATATGAGGGTAACAAATGTTCAAACGTAGACATTTTTTAGCGGGGATGCTCACCCTAGCCTTAGTTCTGGGTATAGCCCAAGTTAGCCAGTCTCAGAATCAGACTTTAACTATTTACTCTGGGCGACAAGAGGCTCTGATTGGTCCATTAATCAAACGAGCCGAACAGGAGCTAGGTCTTAATATTAGAGTCCGCTATGGTGACACTGCCGAATTAGCGATCGCTATTATTGAAGAAGGACGCAATAGCCCTGCTGACATATTTTTTGCCCAAGATGCTGGAGCCTTGGGAGCCTTACAAAAAGCCGGTCGAACTCGCGCCATTCCCGCACAAATCATCAGCAGAGTAGATTCTCGTTTCCGTTCCCCTAACAACCACTGGGTAGGGATTACAGGTAGAGCGCGGGTACTAGCCTACAACACCAGGCAGGTCAACCGCAACGAACTACCCAACTCCATCTCCGAACTCACCCAACCCAAATGGCGGGGGAGAGTTGGCTGGGCTCCCACCAACGGTTCTTTTCAGTCCTTCGTTACCGCCATGCGCCTAGTAGAAGGTGATGCTAAAACCATGCAATGGCTCCAAGCCATGAGAAATAATGGGGTTGTAGTTTACCGGAACAATACGACCATTGTTGAAGCCGTAGGTCGAGGAGAAGTAGATATTGGGTTAGTCAATAACTACTACCTATATCGCTTCTTAGCAGATGATCCTAACTTCCCCGTCGCTCACCACTACACCCGTGGCGACGCAGGATCATTAATTAACATAGCCGGAGTAGCTATTCTCGACACAGCCAGAAACGCCCAAGATGCACAGCGATTTATCCAGTTTTTACTCACCAATAACGCCCAAAACTTCTTCGCTCGAGAAACAAAAGAATATCCCCTAGTCGAAGGAATACCAGCCCCAGAGCGACAGTTATCTATTGAGCAAATCAATCCCCCAAGAATTGACTTAGCCAATCTAGCTGACTTACAGGGGACCATGGTACTGCTACAACGGGCGGGCGTGTTATAGAACTAGACTTTAGGGTGCGAACATATTGGCGATTGACGCACCCTAGCTGTTGATGATGAGAGGGCGATTAAACGCTAGTTTCGTGATATTTTCGTAAATATGTTGGTAAGTATAATGATCATTATTGCACTTCAGGTCAACTATAGCAACCAATTTGTAGAGCCGGATTCTGAATCATAACAACTCAAACTGGTAAGCTGACATAATCTTGATAGGGTTCTCACCTGTTCCCGATGGATAGGGGTAAACCACTGTAAGTCAATCACCATAACTTCTAGTGTCAATGTAACCGGGTCAAGACAAATTCCCGCCGCCCGTGTTTCGTCAATTTGGGTAGTCCAATATTCGATACCATCGATTTGGTCGGCTCTACCCTGACGAACTAATTCTAACAAAAGCTGTTCTTTGGGATTCGCCCAATTAGCATCCACCATGGACAAAGCGCGATCGATGCGACTTTCCAGAGTTTCAGGTTCCCAATTCTGAGTTTGGGCTAGATGGTAAATCTGTCTAAGTTCTATATTCCCGAATTTGGTGGACAGAGGCAGTTCTGCGAGTGAGCCATCTGGGTTGATATAAGTTTTGGTAGATGTAGTCATCACAATCATATTTCTCTCCAGGACAAGTAAGCGGCCAACCTTTTAGTATCTTCATCATCCCAAAGGTTTCCGAAAATCTCAGTGATTTCTCGGATCGATTCTCGTGATGTTCATAGGGTTTCTAGGTGAGACTACGCAAATTAACTGATGACCCAATCAACTAAGTTGTAGTGATGGTGATCACTTTTCGGAGCCAGTTGGGGTGATCTTAGCGACTGATGGACAACCGTAGGTAATTAATCCCGGCTTTCACTGCTTCATAGCCAAACAGTAAAATTAAACCGGAAAGGACTGCTCCCATGAGACAAACTACTAATCCCCCCAAGGTAATCGCCCCATCATCATCCAACAGCCCAAATCCGGTAATAAAAATCCCGATCGCTGGTAGTGTATTAGTTAAGGGAATAGGCAGCATCATGGAGACTGCCATAATTGCGATCGCACAACCAATCACAACCTTTCCCACCGGATGAGTACAAATAAAACTCAAGCGGGGACGGCAAACCACCTCAATTTTCTGTAACCAAGGAATCCCCACTTTTAAAATTCCCTGTACCTTTTCCAAAGGCAATTCACGGTTCAGCCATGAATCCGGAAACCAAGGCGTTTGTGAACCCGCCACCAATTGAATAGCTAACAAAAATAATAAAATCCCAAAGGGAACCGAATAGCCAGGAGCCGGAATGGGAAGGGCGGAAGGCAGCGCCAGCACCACAAACAAAAACCCAAAAATCCGCTCTCCTGCCAGAGTAATAATATCACCCAGCGTTACCTGAGAGGAACGGGACTCTTCCCAAAAATAGCGCTGAAGTTCAACAGAAAGTTTTGCCACAAGCCACAGCTAAAGATAAAAAAACTAACCGGAATCAATCAACCAGAATATATTTAGGCAACCGTCTCCGGTTGCCTTGACAGATATTGCCTAAATCCAACCCCAAGAAAAACTGGAGAGATTAGTCAGTGCCAACAGTCCAGGAATTCATATACTCAATCTGTTCTGATGTCAAGGTATCAATAGCAATACCCATGGCTTTCAATTTCAGACGAGCAATTTCCTGATCCACGTCTTGGGGGATAGAGTGCAGACCGGGTTCGAGTTTGCCTTTATTTTTGACCAGATATTCACAAGCCATGGCTTGGTTAGCAAAACTCATATCCATAACGGCACTAGGATGACCTTCAGCAGCAGCCAAATTGATCAAACGTCCTTCACCCAAAACCACAACAGATTTACCGTTTTTGAGCTTATATTGTTGGGTAAAATTACGAACTTCCTTGATTTCGGTAGAACGTTCTGCGAGATCTTTCAGGTCAATTTCAATATCGAAGTGACCAGAGTTGCAAACCATAGCGCCGTCTTTCATCACATCGAAATGTTCCCCACGAATAACGTGCTTATTACCAGTGACAGTAATAAACAAATCTCCCAGAGAGGCAGCTTGTTCCATAGGCATCACGCGGAAACCATCCATGACGGCTTCAATAGCCCGGACTGGATCAACTTCGGTAACAATGACATTAGCACCCAATCCACGAGCGCGCAAGGCGGAGCCTTTACCACACCAACCATAACCGACAACGACGACATTTTTACCGGCGAGCAGAACATTAGTAGCGCGGATAATACCATCAAGGGTAGATTGACCAGTTCCGTAGCGGTTATCAAAAAAGTGCTTAGTATCTGCGTCGTTAACGTTCATAGCTGGGAAAGTCAGTTTCCCATCATTAAACATAGCCCGCAGACGGACAATTCCGGTAGTGGTTTCTTCGGTAGTGCCAATAATTTCAGGTATTTGATGCTGACGGTTTTTAACGAGGGTAGCGGTAACATCACTACCATCATCAATAATAATATTGGGGCGGTGATCAAGGGCAATCTCGACGTGGCGCAGATAGGTGGCTGTATCTTCCCCTTTCATGGCGAAAACGGGGATGCCATAATCAACCACCAAACTAGCGGCTACATCGTCTTGGGTTGACAGGGGGTTACTAGCAATAAGTATAGCATCCGCGCCCCCAGCTTTGAGAGCGATCGCCAAATGTGCTGTTTCTGTGGTGACGTGACAGCAAGCAATTAAACGAATACCATCAAAGGGCTTTTCTTGGGCAAAACGTTCTTGAATTTGGCGCAAAACTGGCATTTCACGCCCCGCCCATTCAATCCGTTGTTTGCCTTTTGGGGCAAGTGTTGGGTCTTTAATTTCATATTTGGCTTGGACGGTTGTTGAACTCATGCAGTTATTTCCTTTATAAATCGCGTTTTGGCTGCCAAGTGTTTGGCAAATTATCGAGGCACCCAACTTATGGACGACTGGCCTTTACGATTCTAGCACCATTAACCGCAAGATATTATATATCATCGAGGTAATTCGGGCTGATATCGGTAAGCATATCGATAATAGCGGTAATATCTCAGAGCGGCTCTGAGTAGATGAGACTGGGAAGCCACCCCGGCTAGTTCCAGATGGCTAGTATCTCCGGCTAGTTCCAGGTTCCAACCATCATCATCAGCTACCAACTTGACTAGACAGCAAAGAGAGGTTTTGAGTTTCGGCTTTCGCGTAATTAATGCTTGGGTGAGTCCTTTCACTGAGGCTGCATGACCTACCAAAAGGAGATTTTCGGGGTATTGTGTGGTTAAGCGTTGGATAGTGCTGGTCATGCGTTGTTGAGCCATAGACCAGGTTTCGGGATACTGCCAACCTTGGGGCGATTCATAGTTAAGATTGATGCGGGGAAAATCGGCTTTTAGTTCTGATGACGATCGCATTTTCGGCAAATAGGGGAAGCTGTAACCACTTAAAAACTCTCCCAGTCCCGGTTCTAGTTGCACTGGTAAATCCAGAACTTCGGCTACGGCGTGGGCGGTAGCAACGGTTCGCAGAAATGGGGATGCGAAAATGTAGTTAATCTTTTCTCCCCCTAGACGTTGGGCTAGGGCGATCGCTTGCTTTTCCCCTTTGGCTGATAAGGGCGGGTCAAAAGGATTGCTACTGCTACGATACCAATTAGAATCGGCATGGTCTTGGCGATCGCCGTGTCGGGCTATCCACAGGGTTTGATTCATCTTAATGGCAGGTTGTCACGCTTTTCGGGTTCAATCATAACCCGATAGTCATCCCATCACCGACGCTTCGGGCTTTCCTATTACCTAGGTATCGATGAGCGATTATCAATTGTTATCCCCACTGGGAATATCCGTGTCGAGTGTGGGGCGCAACTGAATCAAGCGATCGCCTTGATGACTGCGAGGAATCACCACCAACGCAGGGCGGCGGGTTTCATCCCGTTCCGGTAGGGCTGGGAATATATAATAATCCCCATCCACATCAATCAGCAACCGCCAGACCCGATTCTGGCTGGGGTTATTAATCGCCGCACTCAGCAGTTGCTGGTAGCTGCTTGCGTCACCAATAATGCGGATCTGACTGATCTAGTTCTCTGGGTGTTACCGTTGTTAACATCTTCCATAGATTCCGGCGACAGCCATTTCTGTTGTTTTTGAGTTCTGCTATGTTCCCAGTAATACACGGCAAAAATTCGGGAGTTTGGTAGCTCCGTCTTTTTAAAGCGGGGCGGAAAAACGACTCGGCGGCTTTAGCCGCAATGACTATGATAGAATGGTATCGCCTTCTCTATGACCCAAATGAAAGGGGCTTAACATCCCGTGAGGGCAGACTTGCATCATGCAGAAATGTCGGCAGCAAAGACGTTTCATTGGCGAGAGACAAAAGGTGATTGAATGAAAATAAGTAAAAGGAAGCCTTCGGGCAACCTATAGAGGCGTATTTGACTTCGCCTAGGAGTCCGACTTGTCGGAAGTTCTGAAATCCCTCCGGGGAATCCCCGTCGCTTTAGCGCGGGGAGTAGTCAATTTGATAGGACGAGCCATGACTATGGAACCTTCACCAATCACCCCTTGGTCATCCATGCAGTGGTATAACCCCCCTGCGGCATGGCAGAATCGCGGCGATCGGCTTTGGGTTAAAACCGGGTTGAAAACCGATTTCTGGCGGACAACTCACTACGGTTTTATTCGGGATTCTGGTCACTGTTACTACCGTGAAGTATTGGGCAACTTTCGAGCCCGGGTCTGTTTTTCGGGGCAATACCAGGAACTCTATGATCAAGCTGGATTGATGGTTAGAGTCAGTAAAACCCATTGGCTCAAGTGTGGCATTGAATATGTAGATGGTGTCCAATACGCCAGTGCAGTTGTGACACGGGAGCGATCGGATTGGGCCGTTGCTCCCTTGGCAGGTCAACCCGATCGGGTTTGGTTTGAAGTACGGCGCAGAAATGAAGCCATTGCAGTTCTCTACTCCCTCGATGGTGATAAATTTGTCCTATTACGTCTGACGGATTTTCCCGAAGAACCTACGGCTTGGGTTGGCCCGGTGTGTGCATCCCCAGAACGGGAAGGATTTGAGGTAACTTTTGAGTCTTTCACGGTAGAACTGAGTACAGCACCAGTGGTTGATTAGAACTGAGTTTGTAGGTTGGGTTATGCGATCGCATAACCCAAAAACTCACCAGATTGCACAGCTAGGGGTGTATAAAACTGATGCGTCTATTTACTATTAGTCGGCTGATTATCTTTAGCTTGACTGGGAATATCGGTGTCGAGTGTGGGGCGCAACTGAATTAGGCGATCGCCTTGATGACTGCGAGGAATCACCACCAACCCAGGGCGGCGGGTTTCATCCCGTTCCGGTAGGGCTGGGAATATATAATAATCCCCATCCACATCAATCAGCAACCGCCAGACCCGATTCTGGCTGGGGTTATTAATCGCCGCACTCAGCAGTTGCTGGTAGCTGCTTGCGTCACCAATAATGCGGATACCTTGAGGATTGCGGATATCATCGGGGTTCACCCCCAAGGGAAAACTATCCTCTCGCACAACCACCGTCACCACCGGGAGAGACGAGGTTTCATTCACCGCATCCCGCCACGCATCGGCTTCTCCCTGCCATTGTGCCAGCCAGAAACAGCCGGCCAGCACCCAACAGATAATCAATGTTTCATCCAAAAGCGATCGCACAAATCGCAGGGATTGATACTCCAACAGGTGGAACTCCAGAAACGATTTTAGCAGTTGCAACAGTCCCCGATACAACCGAAATAGCCAGCGTTTCCAGAATGTTTGAGGCGGTTGACTGGCTAAACGATTATTGAGGGAAGCCAATATCCCCCCATGGATGTTCTCGAGTCCAGCTTGGAACCGGAGTGAGGGTTGCCCTTCCAGTAACCACAGACTGCAATAAACCCCCACCACAACCAACGCCGCCGTTATAATGGTATGGAAAATGGCTCGGAAGCTGCCAAAAAACACTTGAAAGGCAGCAATATAAAACGACTCTAGGGGCAAAGGCAGCGTGGTAACTTCCAGTTGGAAAAACGCGAAATACATCCAGCGATAAGTCCACCCCGTGAAGTATAGCACCGCCCCCAACATCACCAGCAAACTGGCAATTCTTCCCAGGGCAAAAGTTTCCGGGGGTAAACGCTGTGAATCACTCATCTCAACCTTATCCCAAAGATGACAACAAACCCTCTCGGGGCTACCTCTTACCGTTTAGCCAGTCGGCCCTCATCCGCCCTCACCCCAGCCCTCTCCCAAAATGGGAGAGGGAGCAAGAGGGGGCTTTGGATTCAAAGTCCATCTCCCAAAATGGGAGAGGGAGCAAGAGGGGGCTTTGGATTCAAAGTCCATCTCCCAAAATGGGAGAGGGAGCAAGAGGG
>NZ_JBIMLI010000007.1:0-26812 GCF_051859755.1 Limnospira sp. | reverse complement strand
GAGGGGGCTTTGGATTCAAAGTCCATCTCCCAAAATGGGAGAGGGATTTAGGGTGAGGGTCCCCCCATCGAGTTCTACACCAGTCTAATCTGTTATGAAACATCCAACTTGCCATATCTTGTCACTGGTTTTAATGGTTTCCTCCCTGGGAATAGGGGGATGTGCCATTAGCCCTCCTTCCCAAACCGCTGAAGTTACCCCTACTGGGCAACTCAATCCATTACCCTCACCGCCAATTATTCAAGTGATGCTCCCGGTGAATATCAAAATTGAGTTAAAAGCGGGGGGGAGTGGCAACCATGAATTACTGGGATTTAACCCAGAAACTCGCCAACTGCAATTGGCGGGACGCTCCCAAGGATTGCCCCTGACGGAAGTTGCGAAAATAGAGCGCGATCGCCTGACAAATCAGGGGTTAGTTGTCAGAGGGCGGCCCAACATTCGCGGGGAGGATATGAGTACCCCAGAAACTTGGCGGGTTCCCTTCTCTGCCCTAGACTATGAGGAGGAAAAAATGATGATTCGGGGTCAGCAGGCTTGGGAGAATGATGAGTTACAGGGGAAACTGGAAAACCAGAACGATTTTGATTTTCTGTTGGATCAGCTTATCCCCCTGTCAGAGGATGAGATGGAAATTGTCGTGAGTAAAGTGCGTCGTGTCGCGCCGGAGTAAGTCATCCGAGTTGGGGTGGGTTCGGTGAAGCCAAGGGCAAAACCCAACCGGAGCAAATCAGCTTCCCCGTCCTCTGACCTATGATAAGACAAAGAATGAATCGAGAGAGCGACATCAATGCCCAAGATGAGATGCTCGATTTGATTTATTGAAAAAAAGGGATAAATTTCTTGAAACTACCGAATTATGAACAAGCGATTGTTACCCAGAAAAAAATTACCGAATATTTACTGTCCCTGACTCATCCTGACGGCAAAAGTAAAGCCAAGTTTTTTATCAAATTTGGATTTAACATTGAGTCGTGGGAAATTATGGCAAATGCCTTGCTAAATCATGTGGCTGACCATGAATTAGCTAAAATAGAATCATCCCCTTTTGGGACAAGGTATGTTGTTGAAGGTAGAGTAATCACGCCAGATGGCAGAAACCCAGAAGTGCGTTCTATTTGGTTTATTTCTACTGGAGATGATATCCCTAGACTGGTTAGCGCCTATCCACTCACTTAAAATTTAGTAAACCATGATTAGTGAATTAGACCGAGTTGTTTTAACCGCCGACTTACCGGAATATGATTTAAAATCCGGCGATATGGGCACCGTTGTGTTAGTCCATCAAGAAGGTTTGGGCTATGAAGTAGAATTTATGACCATCGCAGGAGAAACCATTGCCATTGTTTCTCTCTTGAGTTCTCAAGTGCGGGGAATTGGAGACAGAGAAATTGCTCAAGCGCGGGTTCTAGCATCATCATGAATGGGGGCCTGAGAAAACTAGAAACGGGTTTTTTTCGTGGAAAACCCGCGATTCGCTCCAACTGACCAAGCTCTAGGTAAGTGCTATCTGTAGGTTGGGTGCAGAAAAGCGCGCAACCCAACAATTCACCAGAAGACTGTAGCCAACATTGAGTTATTTCATATAAATAAATTTCATCCCAGAACTTTTGGTGCAGCATATCTGGAAAATTAATACCCAATCCGGAGTTCAAAAATCGTTTTACTCTTTAGCCCGCGCAGGCGGGCTTTGTCCGTATAGCCCCACCCTTTAGGGTGCGGTTTTTAACAGATATATCAATACCAGATTCCGGATAAACTAGGGATTGACTCGTTTTACTCTTTAGCCCGCGCAGGCGGGCTTTGTCCGTGTAGCCCCACCCTTTAGGGTGCGGTTTTTAACAGATATATCAATACCGGATTCCGGATAAAATAGGGATTGACTCGTTTAATTCCTAATATCATCATCAAAAATTTCATCAAAAATTTCTCGCTTGACTCGAAAATTGATTTCTGTGATTTTTTGGTACAAAACATCAAAATGAGAAATATTAATCCGACCTTCTAGGTGTAATTTACGAACCACTGCCAAAGTTCCTTTAACATTTAAACCTAATCTTTTTGCTTCCTTTCTAGCCGCAAAATCATCAAGGATTATATAATCTGTTTGCAAGTCTATTGCCAACGAGATTGCCTCTGATTCACCTCGACCCAGCCGCTCATTTAAACGATTTGCCAAAGATAGTAATTTAATTTCTCGAACGACTAATTGCTGATTTGAAATTAGTCTATTAATGCATCCTGATGCTTGATCCGGTTTGGCATTGATTTCTAATTGCACACTTGGGGGGATATAAAACTGATGGTTGTCATTGATGAAAATTTCTAGGAAGTCTAATCGGTACAGGAAAATTAACGGAGAACAATTAAAAACAATTTTCATCAGTCTTACCAAGTTTTTTCCGCTTTAATATCTTCAGGAGTAAGATAAGAAAACTCGATGCCCATCATTTCCAAAATCTTTAAAAGCATTTCCGGTTCCATCTCCATGATTTCTGCTCCTTTCTGAAGGCTAATTAATCGAGAAACTAAAGCACCCACGACAAAAACAAACTTTTCCTTTTGTTCGATATCATTAAACAGTTGCACTTCCGCAGCAATTTCTTGGAATTGGGTTGTGTTTTTCATGATTTTTCTGGGTTTTATTTTGAGTGATTTTAAATCCCGATACCCATTGAAAGTCTGAGCAATATCGATGCTATCGGGTCGAGAAAAAATTATGTAAACGGTTGAGGATGCGCTCAAAAACCTGTTCTCCATCTATCACTTGTCCCTGTTCAATTTGAGTGGCATCAATCGCGATTTCCTGACGCAGTTCAGTCAGGTATTGCTGGCGTTGGTCCAGGAGTTCTAGGGCGGCTAAGATGACCTCATGGGCGGATTGGTAATGTCCTGAGTTGAGTTGAGCCGCAATCCGTTGTTCGATTTCTGGGGTGAGTGATAGGTTCATGACACCAGTAGGAGCGTTATAGACTACCTTGATTATAGTGGTGGAGAAACTGGGCGGCGATGAGGCTGATATCACGGCTCTGCCCTGGCGCGGGCTTAGGGGGCTCTGTCGCCCTTGGGAGGACTCAATTTCTGCGCCTTCGGGTAATAATAGAAGAGATGGAGTCACGGGGAGAGTTAAGCCATGACTGGACGCTGGGTGAGTTCGCTGTTGACGGTTTCGCTGCTGTTGGGCATGGGTTCTCTGTCGCCTTGGGTGGAGGCACAGACGGCTTTGGCGCAGGAAAGAATGTCGGAACGGGAGGTTATGAAACTGTTGGAGCAGGGCACTCAACAGACACGACAGGGGCGACCTGTGCAGGCGATTCAAACATTTGAACGTGCTTTAGAGGCGGCTCGACAATTGCAAGATCGAGAGTTGGAAGCATCAGCACTTTTAAGGATTGGTTATAATTATGATCTGATCGGACAAAGACAAAAGGCTTTAGAGTTGTTTGAACAAGCGCTGATTCTTTTTCGAGAAAGCAATAACAGGTTAGCAGAAGCCACCACTCTCAATAACATTGGCATGATGTACCATGCCTTGGGCAAGCGGACTGAAGCCCTCAACTACTTCAATCAGGCTTTGCCAATGAGGCGAGAAGTGGGCAATCAAACAGAGGAAGCCGCCACTCTCAATAACATTGGTTTCGTGTACCATACCTTGGGCAACCGGACTGAAGCCCTGAATTACTTCAATCAGGCTTTGCCAATTTTCCGAGAAGTGGGCGATCGCTCTGGAGAAGCCACCACTCTCAATAACATTGGTTTGGTGTACGAGGCCTTGGGCAACCCGACTGAAGCCCTAAACTATTACAATCAGGCTTTGCCAATTTTCCGAGAAGTGGGCGATCGCTCAGGGGAAGCCGCCACTCTCAATAACATTGGTTTGGTGTACAATGCCTTGGGCAATCGAACTGAAGCCCTGAACTACTACAGTCAGGCTTTTCCAATTATGCGAGAAGAGGGCGATCGCTCAGGGGAAGCCGCCACTCTCAATAACATTGCCTTGGTGTACTATTCCTTGGGCAACCGGACTCAAGCCCTGAACTACTTCAATCAGGCTTTGCTGATTCGGCGAGAAGTGGGCGATCGCTCTGGGGAAGCCAATACTCTCAATAACATGGGCTTGGTGTACAATGCCTTGGGCAACCGGGCTGAAGCCCTGAATTACTTCAATCAGGCTTTGCCCATTATGCGAGAAGTGGGCGATCGCTCTGGGGAAGCCAATACTCTCAATAACATGGGCTTGGTGTACAATGCCTTGGGCGACCGGACTCAAGCCCTGAACTACTACAATCAGGCTTTGCTGATTCGGCGAGAAGTGGGCGATCGCACAGGAGAAGCCACGACTCTCAATAACATTGGTGCAGTGTACAATGCTTTGGGTAACTGGACACAAGCCCTGGACTACTTCAATAAGGCTTTGCCAATTCGGCGAGAAGTGGGTGATCGCTCAGGGGAAGCCACCACTCTCCATAACATTGGTGCAGTTTACGATGACTTAGGCAACCGGACTGAAGCCCTGAATTACTACAATCAAGCCTTGCCAATTTGGCTAGAGGTGGGTGATCCCTTTGAGGAAGCCAGGACTCTCAATAACATTGGAACAGTGTACGATGCCTTGGGCAACCATACTGAAGCTCTAAACTACTACAATCAGGCTTTGCCAATTACGCAAGCAGTGGGCGATCGCGCCGGGGAAGCCGCTACTCTCACTAACATTGGTGGAGTGTACTATGCCTTGGGCAACCAGATTGAAGCCCTGAACTACTTCAATCAGGCTTTGCCAATAAGGCGAGAAGTGGGCGATCGCTCAGGGGAAGCCACGACTCTCAATAACATTGGCTTGGTGTACAATGCCTTGGGCAACCGAACTGAAGCCCTGAACTACTACAATCAGGCTTTACCTATTATGCAAGAAGTGGGCGATCGCTCCGGAGAAGCTAGAACTCTCAATAACATTGGCTTGGTGTACTATTCCTTGGGCAACCGGACTCAAGCTTTCAAATACTTCAATCAGGCTTTGCCGATTCGGCAAGAGGTGGGCGATCGCTCCGGAGAAGCTAGAACTCTCAGTAACATGGGCTTAGTCTACCGAGACACTAACCAACCCGACAAAGCCATCACCTACTGGGAAGACTCCCTCAACATCCTCCTCTCCCTCCGTAGTGAACTGCAAAAAGAATTCCGCGAAACTTTCCTTCAAACCAATCGCGGCCCCACCGTCGCCCTCGTTGACATCCTCATCGACCAAAACCAGCCCCAACGCGCCTTTGAATGGGCCAACCGCGTCACCACCTACGAACTGGCCGACTATAACCGTCTCATCGGTGTGAGAGTGGCTAACCCCGAAGCCCAAGCCGCCCTTGATGACTGGAACGAGCAATCCCAACAACTGCAAGCCCTGCGCCAACAACTGCAAGACAACTTCAGCACTGCCCTGGTGGACCAAATGCGCGACTTAGAAGCGCAAGTCCTCCAACAAGCGGAAACCCTCGCCAATACCTACCCCGAAGTTGCGGAACTCTTTGAAATTCAACCCGAAGACCTCAGCCAACTGCAAACCATCCTCCCCCCCGGGAACCGTTGTCTTACAACCCGTTCTCCTCACAAATATCCAAAACGTTCCCAACACGATCGCCCTCTTTCTCCTCAGCCGCGACAGTCTCAGCGTTAAAAAAGTCCCCATCGATGCCGAGGAGTTCAACCAGTGGGTGACAGAATATCGCCAAATGCTCCAAAGCGGCGATTCCCGCTATCGTCGCCTTTCTGCCACCCTCTACGACCACCTAATCCGCCCGGTTGCCGCTGAGATTGAGGCCCTCAACCCCCAACAACTCGCCATCATCGCCACCGGGTCCCTGCGCCAATTCCCCTTTGAAACCCTCCGGGACTCGGAAAAGGACCAATTCCTGCTGCAACAGTACCCCATCCATTATCTCACTCGTCTCTCCAGTCGTTCCCTCCTCGCCAGTCCTTCCCCCTCCCCGTTTCTCAACTTTCCCCTGTGGACGCTTTCCCTCCTCCTAGGAATCATCGGCATGGGAGCCACAGTCAAACACCATTGGAAACTGGGGGGAACCTTGCTCACCCTCGCCCTAGTTAGCACCACCTTCCTTCCCCGCTTCTCTGGGGGTTACGGAGTCCTCGGCTTTGCCAATCCTAAACCCCAAGACCCCTTTAATCTACCGGGAACCGAAGCCGAAGTCGATGCCCTCCTCCGCCTCGCCCCAGAGAGTGAGATTTACCGCCACCACCAGGCGACGTTGGAGGTGTTCAAACGGCAATCCTCCCGTCATCGCTATCTGCATCTCGCCACCCACGGCTGTTTTCAGCAATTGGGTTGCTGTTTGCAAGAGACTTGTCCCGATTATCAGCCCGATATGAAGGCTAACACTTTGTTATTTGCCGATGGAGAATATCCCCTAGCGGATGCGGCCTTACTGGGGTTACAGGATACCCAATTGGTGGCATTGACGGCCTGTCAGACCGCATTACAGACCAATCTGGATGGAGATGCGATTATGGGAATGGCTTATATTTGGGAACGTGCCGGGGCCCGGGCCTTGATGGCGACTTTGTGGAATGTGGATGATGCGGCAACAGCAGCAGTGACAACGGAGTTTTATCGCCTGATTATGGAGGAGGGGTTGAGTAAGGTGGAGGCATTGCGTCAGGCGAAGTTAAGTCAGTCTCACCGTCATCCGTTTTTCTGGTCGCCGTTGGTGTTGATTGGCGACCCCCGGTAGTCCAGACGCTGGGTTAGGACTCGGGGAATTTCTAGTAAACTAAAATTAAGCGGTGCGGCATTTACCAGATTTTTTCACCCTCCAGGAGGTAATTGATGACAGAAATTACGACCCATGAACTGCCTCAAATTCTCCAGAATCTCTTTTTAGAAGTCGAACGGACTAAAACCCCGATTACGGTCATCCATGAAGGCAAACCGTTAGTGATTATCTATCCCGCCACTCCCTCAGATGAACGCCCGGCTTTTGGGGTCATGAAGGGAAGCGGTGAAATTTTAGGAGATATAATTACTCCAGAGCCTCAACCCTGGGATGTACTGCAATGAAACTGCTGCTAGATACCCACATTTGGCTGTGGTATTTACTGGGAGACCAACGCTTATCAAGCCAACTTCAAACTACAATTGTCGCTCCTAATACTGAACTTTGGCTGAGTCCAATTAGCATTTGGGAAACATTGATTTTAGCAGAAAAAAAACGGATATCTTTACATCCTGACCCGATTACATGGGTTAACTTAGCTTTGAAAACACTGAAAACTCGTGAAGCTGAGATGAATTATGCCATTGCTATTTTAAGTCGCCAGATTTCCCTACCCCATCAAGACCCAGCCGACAGATTTATTGTAGCCACCGCTATGTACTATGGGTTAACACTGGCTACAGTTGATGCTAATATTATCAGCAATTCAGCGATCCAAACCGTTAGTTAAGCAATAGTCTAGAGTGATATTGCGTGAGGCTAAATTAAGTCAGTCTCACCGTCATCCGTTTTTCTGGTCGCCGTTGGTGTTGATTGGCGACCCCCGTTAGGGAGTCCCTACCAGAGAAACTGATGGTTGACCGGAGACAGTTGGGGTTCCCATCCTCTAAACTAAAAAAGAGTTAGCTTGGTTGAGAAAATTATATTAGACGAAGTGACCCTAGAACAGCGTTTGCTTACCCTAGAGCAAACGGTTTCCCAACTCAAACAAAAAGTCGAGAGTCAGTCTCCTCCTGAGAATTGGCTGACTCAAGTTGTGGGTTCTATTTCTGACGAAACCGCATTTCTGGAAGCCCTTGAACATGGGCGCACTTTTCGCCAAAAGAGCTAGAATGAAGTAAAAAACAGCCAAGTTCTATGCAAAATCCCCACCTACCATTAGTTATCCAGCGAGTTAAAGAAGGTCTGATGAATTATTATCAAGACCAGATAGAAGCGATTATTTTATATGGGTCTCAAGCGCGAGGAGATGCCCAAGAGTATTCGGATATTGACTTTTTGATTATTTTGAAGGTTTTGGAACATCCTTTTCAGGAAATTGATAAAACAACGGAGTTTATCACCCAAATTTGCTTAGATTATGATGTGGTGATATCGTGGCAGTTTATTACTTCAGAAAGGTTCAAAACTCAGGATTCTCCTTTTATTTATAATGTCAAAAAAGAGGGGATTTTTGTATAAACTGCATCCAGGTAGACTTATAAAGAGTGTGGTATAGCTTTTCTCATGTCCATAAGGTACAGACCCTCACCCCAAACCCCTCTCCCAGCCCTTCGACCCTTCGGCTTCGCTCAGGACAGGCTTAGCTCAGGGGGAGAGGGGCTTTGAAAAGTACCTCATCAGTCCGGGAACCGCTATATAGCTTTTCTCATGTCCATAAGGTACAGACCCTCACCCCAAACCCCTCTCCCAGCCCTTCGACTTAGCTCAGGGGGAGAGGGGCTTTGAAAAGTACCTCATCAGCCCGGGAACCGCTATATGCGTCTAAAAGGTCAAGGAAAATGTATGCGATGAAGACTGACGCACCAGCTCAATCCAAAGACGAGAACAATCTCCCCGGTTACCTTTCAGTTAAACAAGCTATATGAAACCCAAGTCTCAAAAATTAATCGCCAAAGCTCAAGAAAGTTATCAAGCGGCTCAGGTTTTAAACGAACAGGGGTTTTATGATTTTGCTGCCTCACGAGCTTACTATGGGATGTTTTACATTGCTGAAGCTTTTCTTTGGGAGCAAGATTTGACGTTCTCAAGTCATGGAGCAGTTATTGCAGCTTTTGGGCGAGATATCGCTAAAAAATGGATTGTTCCTCTGGAATTTCATCGGTTTTTGATTAATGCCCAAAATAAACGAGCAACTGCTGATTATAGCGTTGATGATGACTTGAAAATCACGGATGTTGAGGTTGAAATTTTGTTGGATCACTGTCAGCAATTTATCAGTTTCGCGACCGAAAACTTGTAACCTTAGACAACTTTGCTTTTTCAATTGTGAGCTTTCATGAGCAGGTTGTTGGCGCTCATGATTTTATTAACCGTGCTCAGACCGATACTGATATCCGGCGGGGATATACTCTATTGTCAGAGATTCTCCAATGCTTTACCTCGGCTCCCATTTTACCCTTTGATGTTCAGGCGATCGCTGTTTTCCAGGAGCTACGACAGCAAAAAATTCGAGTCTCTACAATGGATCTGAGAATGGCGGCGATCGCCCTGTCCCGTGATAGGGTTTTGTTAACCCGAAACCTCCAAGATTTCAGGAAAGTTCCGGCATTAAAAATTGAAGATTGGACAGGTGATTAATGCCAGATTAGGTCATCTCCCACTTATTCGCGCATCCTGACCCAAAACCGGGTTTCTGGAACAATGGGTTTGGGCTATTTAACCGGATTAGATGGGACTTCGTAAAGACAGTAAGTCAGAACTCCAGGAATTTCTATAGCAGTCCTAAATCAGTTGTGGAAGACCCTCACCCCCAACCCCTCTCCCAGAACGGGAGAGGGGAGCTAAAAATGTTACAAATCATTTAGGATTGCTATAGTAAACTAAAATTAACGACACCGTGAATCGAACCGAATCACAAGGGAACCATCAAGTATGAGCGAACTACTTTCCAGAATTACCGTTAATCCTAGACAATGTGGCGGTCGCCCCTGTATCCGAGGAATGAGAATCCGAGTATCCGATGTCCTGGACTTGTTTGCCTCCGGTTTAAGTCAGGGAGAAATCCTTGAAGAAATGCCCGATCTGGAAGCTGATGATCTCAAGGCTTGTCTAATCTATGCGGCTCGTAAACTAAACCACCCCCGTTTGAATCTGTTAAGCATTTAAAGATGAGCATGAATCCCCTCTCTAATCTAATCGCTAGTGATACCTGGGTTCCGGCTACCTGGAATGAGTACCTGAGTGCTTTGGATGACCCCGCCCATGCTAAATCTAAAGGCTATTACAGCAATGGGCGAATGAGATTAGAAATGCAAGTCTCCGTAGGCTTTGACCACAGCACAAATCATAGTGTGATTTCCCTGGCTGTTAATCTCTATGGCATTTTGAAAGGCATTCCGTTCACGATTTTAGACAACTGTTCCTTCCGCAAAACTGGCTATGCCGAATTTCAGCCCGATTTAGCGTATTATGTTGGCAACAAAGCAACCGCCATCCCTAGCGGCACGGATATTGTGAATCTGGAAGAGTATCCCGTGCCAGATTTGGTGGTGGAGGTGGCAAAATCATCCCTGTTTGACGATCGCACCGTTAAGCGAGTGCTGTATGAAGATGTCGGGATTGCTGAATATTGGATTGTGAACGTCGAAACTGGGGAAGTATTGGCTTATCAAATGAGCGATCGCGGGAGTCAGCGAATTGATATCTCTGTGATGTTTCCAGGACTAGAGATAGCCACCCTAGACCAAGCCCTGCAACGGAGCCGCAATCAAGACCAGTCACAAGTTGGAGCCTGGTTAATGGCGCAGTTTCAGTCCCCTGGAAATTGACATTTAACATGAGAATATAGCAACCCTAAACTGAGCAACGAAAGTTACTGCGATCGCCCTTAAATGTCTGGCGGTTATTTATTTTTGAATTTTATCGACCAACTCCTCAACACGCTTGATTAAGGGTGAACCTTTTTGGGTAAATTCATTTAGATAATCTAGCATTTCTTTGATGAGTTTTTCTTCATTTTTGATGGTTTCTGCGTTTTGGGCGATCGTGTCGTTCTGTTGATCAATTTTTCCTTTATTTTGGTCAATCGTTTCTTGCTGACCATCAATTATTTTTTGATTTTGTTCAATTTGAGATCTTTGCCTATTGGGGATATTAGTGTGGTATAGGTAATGTCCAACTATCCCAATTAATGAACCGATTACAAAAGCGATAATAATCGGCATCCATTTTTTCAGGGGAGAATCTTCTGGAGTTCTTTGATCACTTCTTCGAGAGGCCGAAAAAGATTTCGGTAAACCCGAAGAAGGCGTAGAAGCAGTTCCAGATTTCGATTTTTCGGGCTTTGAAGATATATTAGTATCACGATTAGAAGAAGAAGATTGACGGCGAAAGTTGTCACTTTTATCATCCTCCCCAGCCAAGTCTATCCAGCTATCATCAGAAATTTGATCCGACAAACCTCGCCAAACTCGCTCTTCTTCAAGGCTGGATTTCGAGACCGTTGAGCCAACTACAACTAACATCCCGTCATGTTTCGGCAAAGCATATTTTTTCAGGTCGCCAATTAGCTCATCTTTTAGGGCGGATAAGTTGCCGATTTTCTCCGAATCAGCCGGGTTATTTTGCACGGACACAACGCCCATATTCTTAGGTTTTAAGAGGTCGAAGTTTACCGTAAATCCTTGAGCATTATTTTCCGAAATAACCGCTGGATCGACTTTCGCCGCTAACTCCCCATTTAATGCTTGAATCGCAAGCGATCGCAATATGGCTTCATCAGAATCTTGACCAACCCAGCCCGCCCACACAACCGAATTACAAATTTTTCGAGTTTGGTTATCGATGCGATTTTGCGATTTCAACGCCGTAACCAACAAAGATAACTGACCATTGGCACGATAAATCACCAGGGAAAAATAATCCCCATCCACCATTTTTAGCATTCGCTTAAAATTCTCCGGCAGATCGGAAATTTTCCTTTGATTTTGATCTAACCAGCAGTAGTCTTTAGAAATCCCACGGCTTTGTACATAAGTATCCATGTTTAATCCTCTTATAGTTTCAACCACTCTATTCCTTGAACAATCTCCGCTTCATCGTTTCTCGGTTCCGCAAAGCGACTCACCGCATTGATCAGCCGCTCATTATTTGACAGCCCCACCTGTTGACCCAAAAAATCGGGAATTATGGTGAATATAGAAGCCCGTCTCCTATCCAGATGTAATTTCAGCAAAAACCGCAATAGATACCGTAAAGGAACTTCCGTATTTTGCGGCTGATAGGGGTCGGTTGGCTGTGGTTTTCGATAGTAAAAAATTGGCTGTTCATCAATTTCTTCAAATCGTGAAAATACTACACTGCCAACGGTTTGTACTGGCGTAATCGCCACCGCCACTTTTGGCAATAAGTTCTCACTGGCAAACTGATTCAGCATTTTCTGATAACCCTCTCTCACCTTTCTAAATAACTCTGGGGGGTTTTTAATGTATTTTTCACATTTGACCGGTGCCAGGATTACCAGACGGGGTGAATCTAAATCCTTGTAGATATTTTTGAACAGATCATTTAATTGGGTTGGCTGATTAAACTTCTCATGGTATTTTCCCTCCCTTTCCATTAAAGGGGGGGTATTAATAGGAATCAACACCGCTACCGAGTCTCGAATCAAGTCTTTCACCTTGTTTTTGTGTTCATCTTCTTCTAACCATCCTCCTGGATAATCTTGGAAATTAATTTCTAAAACTGGAGCAGTTCCGGTTTGTCCAAACTCAAACTTAAATGATCGGGGTTTACTTTTCGTTCCGCTAACCCCATCTTGCACTTTAATACTACTGCTGGATTCCACCATACTTTTAAGTTCTTTGAGTCTTGTATCTAACTCAAATTTACTTTGTCCTACAGCCAGCAGTTGTAAATCCTGACTGACGTTATCAAACTGGTCATACATGGCTGCTAGTAAGCTAGTTTTACCTACACCACCCGGCCCCAGCATGGTGACATTTAGCTTTTGTAGTTCCTGGCGAAATGGGTTTTTCCAAACAGATGTCATTGACTATCCTCACAAAGTTACTCTGGTTTTTTGATGGTTCTACAAATTATTTAAGGATGCTTCTAAGTCATCGATATGACCATAAGCAGACTCTAAAAGTCTTGACCATTTTTGACTGGCATTACTTTGTTTTTGCAGGTTATCAAAATCTTCCCAAATCTGACCCCGCTTGCGGCGCAAAAATCGTTTCCATTCCTTCTTGGCGCTTTTGGCTCGGAGAACGCGATCGGCAAACTCTTCTACTATAGCAAAAGAGGCTTGGCTCGGTTCAGATAAAAATCCCTTCAAAGCATCTTCACAATTGTAAATTGTTTGTTGATACAGTTCGTTTAAGGTATCTAAAATATCTTGAGCCTTCACACCTTCTGTTTTCAATCCTGCGGTTTTATCCGGGGTTAACGGATCCAATTGCAAGCGAATCCGATGCTGAATTAATCCTCGATAAGAGAGATTAAATTCTGAGAGAATCTCAAACCCTTTTTTCAGTTCCGTATAGTCTGGGGGAATTTGACTAGCAACTTCCGCCAAAAACTCTTCCCCACTAACTTTTGCCAGCCCACCTAAATTGCATTTTTCCACTAAAACAGCAGCCACTTTATTTTTGGTGCGTTCAATGGTTTTTTTCAATCCTTTATCCATGTCCAGGAATTTGAGCGATAGATTGGTTCTCATTTCTATCAAATATTCACTGTAAGTGCTGGCGTAAGATTCCAGTCGGTTCCGACGTTTCTCTATTTCTTCAATCGTCGGCATTTCCACTTTCCGACAGGCTTCCAGTACCGTTTCAATTTGAGTTTTTAGGTTTTCATCTTGGTCTTCGCGAGTTTTAATCAGTTCCTTTTGCAAATCGGTCATTTCATTGGTTATATTCTCCCAAAATTCCTCAAATAAATCCTCATACTCATTGGCTATTTCATCTTCATCGATATCTGGTAAGATTCCCTGGGCTAGTTGCAATTGCTGCTTTAATTCGGTGAGGCTGGCTTGCAAATCGGTGATTTTTTGTTGGGTATAATTCCGGTCTAGTTGCGTCACATTCGATCGCAGATTATCCAGAACCGCCTGAAGCACTTTGTTATTTGCTTCTTCCTGGGAAGAACAGTCAGCAATCACACAATCTAACACCGGCATTTTCACCGTTTCAGAATCAATATCCCGTTTCAGAGAAAGGCAACTTTCCTGATTTTCCCCATTGCTATCCGCATTCAGTACCAATATAGACCGAGAGGGCAAATCGTTTAAGGCTTTATTCGCCAAAGCATATAATTGTGTATCATTCTGCTCGAAGTTTGCCCGGTCTTTGGAAGGTTTGCGAATAAACAGAATAAAATCCACTTCTTGAGCGAGGGCTTCAATCACTAAACTCTCATCTCCTAAGCGGAAATCCCCTAAGCCGGGAACATCTACTAGAGCGATCGCCCCTATTTCATCCAGGGGAAACGGACAAGAGATTTTAACGTGCTTAACCGCCAAACATTGATGGTTAGTTAGTTGATAGTCCCGATTATATTTTGACGCTACATAATCAGAAATCTGTGACTCGTCTTGAACAGTTAAAGAACCCCTCCCCAAGTATTCTTGATATTTCTTAGCATGGATATGATAATCGTCTTTCAAGCGGTTATAAATGTTAATGTCCGTTTGATCCGCCTTAGTGGGTAAAGTGGGAATCTCGCTATGGGCAAACTCTTCAAAAGAACGCGGCACGGGGGTCAATCCGAGTTTCTCGTAGTAGGGAATAATCACCTCTTTTAAAAAAGACTCGCGATCGTGAAATTGAATTTCGGCGGTGGTGGAATTTCTGGGTTGATGAAAAATGGTGCTACGCGCTGCCGTGCAAGCCTTCCCCTGCATTGCCGGAATCACGTCATTTGTCAGCCCACTTAAACTCTGCAACAAGGTGCTTTTGCCTTGTCCCATGCGCCCAATCACCCCAATATTAAGGGTTTGGCGGGAAAATCTGCCCTGGAGTCGGTGCAATGATGCGAGAGAAGAACGGGCAATTTGCTCAAATTGGGCAAAATCCAGATTTCGGAGTTTTTCCTGGGTTGCCGTATTCCCCGACCAATATTCAAGCTGGCGATCGCGTTCTTGTTCGCAACTCTGAATCAAACCATACAGCGATGATAAACCGGTTTCGATGTCTGCCAGCTTTTGGGCCAGAGGTTGACGTTGGGCAATAATACTCTGTATTTCTTGGCTTTTGTTCATGCCAATCTATCCATGATATTCAATGGTAAACTTTTCGGGATACTATAGCACAAAATATCCCCCAAGTCTCCGAAACCGGATTTCTTAATTAAATTTTCATATCCCATGCTGAAATCAGCACCTAAATCTAGTTGAGAGATGGGCGCGAGATTGTTTGGGACTAAGGCGATCGCCTCCCCAATATCTTAATCGCTATGATTTTACCATTCTAAAAGTTCAATTAATTCGGGGTTACACAACTTGGGAAGTTTTGAGGATTTGATATTGCCAAAGGTTCTGCATTTCACCTTTCATCAACAGCACGCCAGATATCCGATACCAAATCCCCCGTATACTGAGTTTAAATCATCTACTCTAATTCTCCCATTTGTTTTTCTAGGGATTGCCTCACCAACCATAAAACATAGGGCAATTCATCAAGAGATTTGATACCAAGTTCAACATCCCCATTTCCCCATCGCCCCACACCGGATACATCTCGGCAAATTGCCTTGGGGTCATTAATTATAGGGGTGATCTTGTATCGTGTAACCTGATTTCTGAGGGTTAAGTTAATCACCATCAAGCACATCATATTCTAATTTTGGCGCAATCCAAACATCTAGCGCCATTTGAGAGAGTCGTTCTGCTCGTTGGAGAATAGCATTTTCATCCCACTGCTCAATCTGTCCCAACCCTTGATTCAACTTCAAGGGACTTTCTTTAAAGCCTTTTTCCATATCACGCTTCTCAAGAAAGGATTTATCACTATATTTCGAGTTGTATGCAGTCAGGGTTAGATTTCCCAGGGTATGCAAATAAGTTTTGTGAATACGTTGCCAGTCTGGACCCAGTGAATCCTTCCATGCAGGAGAAAGATTTTTATTCTGGGGCATAATATGTTCAATGGTGTATTCATCTACTGCTACTCGTTCTTTGCGATCGTGATTTTCCAACCGTCGCAGCCAGTAATTGTAATGGCGAACATTATAAAGGTCTTTGGTTTGCAGCGATCGCTTAAATTCATCATCATTAGGAAACCGTCGATAAGACGGCAGTACCAGAAAATTAGTCTGAATGCTTTCGAGATAGCGATCTTTTTTGATGGCTTTCGTAAAGTTAGCAAAAGTTTTGTTTAATGAATTAGCAGGAATACCACAAATCGCACGGCGAAAAACATAAGATTCCACCAGTCTAACCGCTTGCAAAAAATCTGTTATAGGCAACTCACCTGAAGCATAATCATGATACAGCTCTAAGAGGAATGGGTAAGTTACATCTACCCTTAATTCTTGCAGGTCTTGAAAGGCTAGTTTAAGTTCCGGGTTCTGCTCATAACCCAAAGCCATCGCACAGTAGTACCGAGCAAAGGTATGAATATCCTTGACCAACGCCTCCACACCCGCTTGAGCAACTTGTGGCTCTCTTGAATAAGTTTTAAACTTTTCATACACGGCACTTTGCTTAGGAATACTACCAGTTTTTACCGTCAAAAAATGGCGAATAAAACTATCGAATTGTTCTCCATAAGCCTCCTGTCCAAACTCCACTTCCATAAGTCGCCAATACTTCTCATAAAGCCTGGTTTGAAGTTCGGGTTCAAGTCCCATCAGAATGTAATTACGGATTAAGTCTGCTTGGGTTAACTCACGACCCGTGGAGTTCATACTCTCAAAAATAAGTTGGGGATTGTCCTGTTCACGGCTCAGGGCAACATCTACCACCAGTAATTTCGCTAATCCTTTACAGATAGTCTCCAGATGGTTTTGAGACTCCTTAATGAGTGACTCAAATAGACTGAAATTTTGTGTAACCCGGATAGAAGAGTCTTTGGGCTGCTGGTCTTGGTCGAGAATGGCAATCAATGAAGATTTATCAGTTTGCGAGAGAATCAGCTTATAGTGTTTTTCTCCATCCTCTTCTGGATTAAGCAAATAATAGTTTCGCAATTTGCGCGGGGAAAACCCTTCCACGGGTTCAGTGTCCCCCAGGGCATTCGCCAGGGCTGCAATTATTAATGTTACTGTGGTTAGGCGTTGCTGTCCGTCAATAACTAGGAGGGGAGACTGACTAGAGACTTGATAAAGTCCTTTTTCAATATAGACAATAGAACCGAAAAAGTGAGAAGTGATTTCATTATTGGAGCCAGTACGCAGGATGTCACTCCACAACTCCCGACATTCTTTTTCTGTCCATGAGTAGGTACGCTGGTAAATCGGGATGGCGAACTGCGGTGACTTCTTAATAAAGGCGAGTAGCTTGGTTTCGGAGGCTTTCATTGGAGTAAGGGTAGATTTACTGGATAGGCTAGAACACAGGGGTGTTATTTCCAATCCCCTTTAAGTTAGCGATCGCACTGCGACTAAATTACTGGTTTAGCCATTTGACAAATAGGAGCGATCGCCTTCTTGTTCGCAACTCTGAATCAAACCATACAGCGATGATAAACCCGTTTCGATGTCTGCCACCTTTGGGGCCAGAGGTTGACGTTGGGCAATAATACTCTGTATTTCTTGGCTTTTGTTCATGCCAATCTATCTATGATATTCAATGGTAAACTGTCTCGAATACTATAGCACGAAATATCCCCCAAGTCTCCGCAACCGGATTTCTTAATTAAATTTTCATATCCCATGCCCAAATCAGCACCCAAATCTAGCTGAGGGATGGGCGCGAGATGGTTTGGGACTAAGGCGATCGCCTCCCCAATATCTTAATGGCTATGATTTTACCATTCTAAAAGTTAAATTAATTCGCGGCTCCACAACCCGGGAAGTTTTGGGGATTTGATGTTGCCAAAAGTGCTGTGTCTCCCCTTTCATTAACAGCAAACTACCGCTGGTTAAATCAATATGAAATTTCCGGTCTTTGCTGATTTTGTGCTTCCCAGAAAATCGACGGGTTCCCCCTAAGCTGACTGAGGCGATTATCGGATTTTTCCCTAGTTCTGGTTCATCATCGCTATGCCACGACATACTATCTTTTCCATCCCGATACAGATTAATTAGAACACTATTAAAAGTCACTTCCGCTATATCTTCAACCTGGGATTTGATTGATTTAAGTGTCGGGTTCCAGGGTTGTGCATGATGTTCGATCCCTGAATATGTATAGGATTTACCTTCATCTGCATACCAAGCTGTGAGTCTCGGTATGGGTCTGATTTTCCCAAATATTTTAATCTGTTCTTGTCTCCAATTAATGGATTTATACAACTCCCCAAATAAGCGATCGCTTTCTGCCAACGTCAAAAAATTGCCATACAATATGACCAAACCATCAGTATCAATAATCACTTGTTTGTCTAAATCATTCACTGAACCAGGATGGCTGATATCTCGCTGATTATCCCACAGTCTCATTTGCTGATATTACCCCCAAAAATTAATTAGTTAGAAATGCTATTTTCTCATTACCGATATTTGGGCATAAACGCCGCTTTCCGGCTGCCAATTATCAGGATTAAAGCTGAGATTTTGGGTCTAGTGCATCTCGTAATCCATCGCCAATATAGTTGATACTAATCACTGTTAAAAAAATAGCTGCACCAGGGAATATAACCATGTGGGGGGCTGTTTCTATGTAGTTTTGGGCATCATATAACATCCTTCCCCAGGTGGGAATATCCGGGGGAAATCCTAACCCTAGAAAACTTAGGGTTGATTCCGTGATAATTGCTGTTCCTACTGATAGGGTCGCTGCGACAATAATCGGAGTCAGAACATTCGGGAGAATATGAACTAAAATTAAACGGTGAGGTTTAGCCCCGATCGCCTTAGCTGCTATCACAAAATCCATCTCTCTTGTTGACAAAAAACTCGCCCTCACCAACCGCGCTACAGACATCCAATTAAGTCCCCCGACTACTAATACAATTAAGATGAAAATTCCCGCTTCTGAACCGGCGATCGCTCTCATAGGTTCCCGAAATAGGTAAATTACTAATAATAAAATCGGCAGTTGCGGTAAAGCTAAAAATAAATCCGTGCATCGCATTAATACACTATCTAAAATCCCTCCATAAAATCCGGCGATCGCACCTACAGCAGTTCCTAAAGCGATCGCCACTAACATCGCCGCCAAACCCACCGCTAAAGAAATGCGTCCACCCCTCAGAATCCTCGCTAATTGGTCTTGTCCTAAATCATTAGTACCAAAGGGATGATTCCAACTAGGAGGTAACACAGAATTACCAAAATCAATCCGATCCGCTGGTGTCGTATAAATCATCGGACCCAACACAATAGACACTATAATCAGTAGCAACACACAGCTACCAATTACCGCCATTTTATCCCGACGAAATCTCACCCATATATCTAACAATACACTGCGGGTTTTCAACACATCATTATTCATATCACCTTTGATTTTTGTTTGATTTTGGGCCCATTCATTGATTAATCTTGATTTGATCTTATCAAGTTGATGTTTTCGTCAATTAAAAAAAAATTGTTCATCCAGATCATGGCTGAGGGTTGACAAGTGCCGGGAGCTAATGATAGTATATTGACATATTTGTTACATAATGGAGTATTTGCATAAATAAAAATTTTGCAACTATTCCCATTATCTAAAATGATATCACAAGTCAAGCCAAAAAGCCACCAACCCCCACCAAAAAAAATTTTACAATTCTTAACACAACTTAACATAACTTAACAATCATCCGGGACTATTTATACTGAACTCGAGGGTCTAAAAATCCATAGAGTATATCAGCAATGAGGTTAAAAAACACGACCAAAACCGCATAAACAAAGGTAATACCCATGACGACTGGGGTATCACTACGATAAATAGAATTGACCAAAAGCGCGCCAATTCCGGGGACTCTAAACACCTGTTCTGTAACCAATGCGCCGGTAAAAATTTCCGGGATATTTAAGGCCATTAAAGTGATAACAGGAATTAAAGCATTGCGTAAGATATGAAAGTTAATCACCTGAAAATCAGGTAATCCTTTAGCGTGTGCGGTGCGGACATAATCGCGGTTTAACTCCTCCAAGATAGCCGACCTAATAAATCGCATTAACACGGCTGACTGAAATAATGCCAATACAGAAATTGGCATGATTGACTGTTGAATCTGTTGCCATAATGTAGATAAATTAGTGACCTGTAGGTTACTATTATATATAAACGGAAACCAGTTGAGATTCACACTAAAGATGATAATAAATAACAGACCGGTAAAAAAGGGGGGTAGTGAGAATCCCAAAAAAGCGAAGGTAGTAGCTACTTGGTCAAATAGTGAATAGCGCTTGATGGCGGAAATGATACCCAAGGGAAAAGCGATAATGACTGCCAAAATATACGCAGAACCAGCTATCCAGATGGTGGTTGGTAGTCGTTGGCTAATTAGCTCACTGACAGGAACTAGGCTGGTAAAAGAGTAGCCCATATCCCCTTGTAAAAATGACCAAGCCCACTTAAAATACCGAATCAGTATCGGTTGATCTAAACCAAGCGATCGCCTAATATTTTCGCGAACTTCCGCCGTAATAGAAGGGTTAGAGGCGAACTCTCCCATAGGGTCGCCGGGGGCTAATGCCAAGACTAGAAATAATACAACACTGATAGCTATCAAAGTAGGGATAGCAGTTAATAGGCGATTAATAATATATCTAGTCATCGGTTAAGGGTTTGATGATGAATCAGATAGATTGAGTGATATCGACAAGGTAAGCCTGGGGTGAGGTTTACCTTGTCTGAGGGATATTTTTCCCAACTTAGTCAATCAGAATATCCTCAGAGGATTGCTCTTCCCGGTGTTGCCAGTTGATATTGGGAATGTGTTCAAAAGCCTGTTTAAGGGAGTCTTCCCACATTTTCCTAATTTTGGCTAGGTAGGGGTCTCCGAGACGCAGACGCAGCCAGTTATCAATTACAAAAGTATCTCGTTCATACATAGCCAGATTGATAGGGGGACCCACAGAGATATTAGACTTCATGGTAGAGTCAATAGACAAAAGGGCGCATTTAGCCGCCGCCTCTAATTGGGTATTAAAACTGAGGGTACGATCTAAAATGGGTTTACCATATTTGGTCTCTCCAATTTGTAGGAAGGGGGTGTCCTTGGTGGCATGGATGAAGTTACCTTGATTATAGATCAGGAATAGGGCGGGGTCTTGACCTTTAATCTGACCAGCTAACAGTAAGGTGCAACTAGCATCAATGCTATGCTTTTTGAGCCAGGCTTCATCAAATTCTTGCATTCGCCGCAGTTGACCACCCACATAACGAGCCACATCATACATGGATTCGAGGTTATGGAGATTTTGATTGTCGTGAAATTTGAGGTCTTTCTCCAGGGTGCTGATAATTCCCTGGGTGATAGATAGATTTCCGGCGGTAGAGAGTAAAATCACCCTTTCCCCAGGATTAGAAAAATCAAATAGTTTGCGATAGGTAGAAATGTAATCAACTCCCGCGTTGGTGCGGGAGTCGGCGGCCATTACAAAGCCGGAGGAGGTAATTATACCGAGACAGTAGGTCATAAGGGGAGGAAGTGATAACGGCATATTGACATTCCCCGCGCTTCATGGAGACGGGGATGATTAGGATTGGTAGGGTGCGTCAGATTGAGAAAAATAACCGGAAAACCGGAAAAATCAACAACTGACGCACCTTACAGACAGACCCAGTTGGCTGAGATTTCATTGCTGGCCACCCCTATAGGGTGGGGCTTTAAACTCAAAATTATTGGTCACTTCTGACGATACCTCACTATCGAACTTAGAAACAATGCAGCGTATTGTGGCTGACTACTCCCTGGGACGGATATGGGGAGGGGGCTAAAATTATCTGATCTTGAGCCGATTTTGTTTTCCATGATGCAATTGCCGGATTGATTACGGGCTACCCTCAAAACAATTGATTTGGCAAATTAGAAAAATTCAATCGAAAAAAGGATGGTCATTTGGTCTCATAAATGTTAACATTCGTAACATAACGTTGAGTAATGTAAACGCCTTGGCGTTGATAAAGGCTGGGCGGCTCTAGTTCCTGGCTGCTACATCGGAGAAAAGCGTGATTGCCCGTCGCTTTTATTTCCAGTTCAAGTTATGGGCTTAATTTGTCAGAGCTATCGGGGAGATGCCATGAAAACTGCTAAAACCTCGGACACAGATTCGGTGCGGGCCTACCTGCGAGAAATTGGTCGTGTTCCTCTGCTGACCCATGAACAAGAAATTGTCTATGGTAAACAGGTACAACAGGCAACTTTATTGCAGGAAAAACGCAATGAGTTGGCTAAACAATTAGGCTATGAACCTACTGAGGCTCAATGGGCCGAATTAGTTAACTTGTCTGTGGCACAATTGCAACATATCTTGCATCAGGGTCAATTAGCCAAGCGTAAGATGGTAGAAGCTAATCTGCGTCTGGTGGTCTCTGTGGCCAAAAAGTATATCAAGCGCAATGTGGATCTGCTCGATCTCATTCAGGAAGGTACTATCGGGATGCAGCGCGGAGTCGAAAAGTTCGATCCTACTAAGGGTTATCGGTTCTCTACCTATGCCTATTGGTGGATTCGACAAGCAATTACCCGCGCGATCGCTGAAAAAGGCCGTACTATTCGCTTGCCCATTCATATCACAGAAAAACTTAATAAAATCAAAAAGGCACAGCGTCAACTTGCACAACAGTTAGGCCGAGCAGCTACTATGAATGAATTGGCTGCTGAGTTGGATCTCACCCCTAAGCAGATTCGTGAGTATCTGGAAAAATCACGTCTTCCTTTATCTCTGGATCTGCGGGTTGGTGATAATCAGGATACGGAATTGGTTGACCTGTTGGAAGATACCAGCAATTCCCCTGAGCAGTTTGCTCTTAATTCTTCTTTGCGATCGGATTTAGAATCTTTGATGACTGATCTTACTGACCAGCAACGACAGGTTTTAGCTCTGCGCTTTGGTTTGGATGATGGACAGACTTTAACTCTCGCTAAAATTGGCGATCGCCTTAATATCAGTCGTGAACGAGTCCGACAGATTGAACGGGAGGCTTTGACCAAACTTCGTAAGCGTAAGCAGGATGTTAATGATTACCTAGCTAGTTAATAATCTACTTCTTTTGATTCTACTCTGGGGAAATCAACCATTTCCCCAGTTGTTTTCACTATCACTCCATCTCTCATGTCTCAACTATTATCTGCTTTTCCCCATAAGTCTATTGGTGTTGCTGTGATCTGGAACGATGACGGACAGATTTTGATTGATAAACGTCTTCCTCAAGGTGCTATAGGCGGACTTTGGGAGTTTCCTGGTGGTAAAATTGAACCCGGTGAAACTATCCAAGATTGTATCCGACGCGAAATTTATGAGGAAATTGGTATTGCGATCGCTGTCCAAGACCATCTGATCACTGTTGAACATTCCTATAGCGATTTTCGGATTACACTTGAGGTCTATAACTGTACTCATCTCTACGGAGTACCTCAAACACTAGAATGCCAAGAAATTCGCTGGGTCACTTTGGCAGAAATTGATCAGTTTTCCTTTCCTCAAGCTAATCAGAAGATTATTACCGCTCTCCGACAGCTACATTGTTAAGTTTTGTAACGTAAAATTAAGAAATGTTAAAATTTTTGCTTTTTTTGGGGGAGGGGTAGCTTTTTGGCACGGGTTGCGGTACTATTTTTATATAATGGGATGGTTGCACTTTTTTTATTTTTGCCAATATTTAATTATTCAGTGTATTGTCAATATTATACCGCCAATCCCCGCCCCTGTCAACCCCCCAATCGGGAATTTTCGGGTTAAAATTGAACAAAAAATCAACAATTCCACTTAAAAGCTAGGGTAAGTTTCATAGACAGGTAGGGTAAAGTGAAAACAGCTACCGCCGGTGGAAGAGGTGGAACTGACCCAAATCTGACCATAGTGAGCATGGATAATTCTCTGACAGAGAGATAAACCAATACCATAACCATCCTGGGACTCATCGCGTTCGAGACGGAAGTGATCCTGAAAAATGCGATCGCGATTTTCTTCAGGGATACCAGGGCCACTGTCACAAATACTGACCTGTATTTTTTGGGTAGTGCGATGCAAGACAGACACCCAAATAGTTCCGCCCTCTGGGGTATATTTAATCGCATTATCCAACAAATTCACAATAACTTGACGAATCCGTTCGCGATCGGCATAGACAGAAGGGGTATCAGTGGGTAAATCAGTTTTGAGTTCCAGAGATTTCGCCTGTAACTGATCATGAAACTCTGGTAGTATCTCGTGAAAAAATGCCAACAGTGACAATGGCAAAGGTTGCAGTTGTAACCGAGAACTCTGACCCGTTGCAGCCCTTAATATATTAGTAATCATCCTATCGATCTGACGGATATGAGTACGAGCTTGTTGGATTAAGCGAGATTTGAGAGCCGGTGTAAATTTCTTAGAGTTAGCCACACCCGCCATTTGGCTATTTTCCAAAGTTTCCAAAGCCAGAGAGGCGGCGGTCAAAGGACTACGGAGGTCGTGAGCCAAAATTTCAATAATGCGATCCTTAAAACTTACCTGTTGTTGCAATTGTTCTTTTTCTTGCTTGAGGCGGAACACCTCATCACTAAGTCGGATCAGTTCAGCAATATAGTTCAGGTCAGCAACAGAGCGATAATTTTTAACTGAACCGTTCACCTCAAATGGCTGCTGACTTCGATAGTCTTCAAGAGATTGCTGCCACCGTAGCCAAAATTCATTAAGCTGCTTAACAATATCAGTACCCGCTAGAATATGTCGGGGTGAGGGGTGAATTTTGACCAAAGCCGGGGTCGCAACTAACTTAAAGTGTTCGGCTAGATAGGGTTGCTCTCCCACATCAATAATTTGCAAATCAAATCTGTCCTCAGATTTAAGGACTTCGAGATATTCACATATTTGTTGGACTTGCTCTCTGGAGCTAGGGCGACCATCGACAAACAGCAAAAGCTGTAAGCATTCTTCAGAGTTGGTCTTGCTATGGGTAGTTCCGACTTCCATGAATGACTTTCAAGGGGGACAAAAGACCTGATCAATTCGACACTGCTGCTGCAATATGAAGAGCTAGGGGATGGTACTAGCGCTTACTTGTTGACTCAATTTAATATCTGCTTTAGATTCTAGCCTGTGATTTGACATCATGGCTAATCAAGCTGACCCCTACCTGCCCTAAATATGAGATATTAATCATTTGAGCTAATTAAGATGGAGTGGTTATCTTGGTCAACTGGCATAAAAACCCGTCCCTGAAACTGTTGCTAGGTAGTGCGATCGCCTTTTTTGGCATCTGTATGGTTTTGTTGCTGCACCGCTACTTCACCTTTTATGCTTCCTACGACCAGGGCATTTTTAACCAAGTCTTCTGGAATGGTATCCACGGGCGTTTTTTTCAGAGTTCCCTATCTTCGGCCCTGTCTACTAATGTTGTCCACCAAGGCCAGTTCCCCAACGTTTCCTATCACCGCCTCGGACAACACTTTACCCCCGCTTTACTCCTATGGCTACCCCTGTACGCAATCTTTCCCTCTCCTGTCACCCTCAGCGTGTTACAGGTAACTTTGGTCACCGCTGCGGGTTTAGTTCTTTACCTCCTAGCCAGACAATATTTAGAACCGCCTCTATCTGCCTTAATTGTAGTTAGTTTTTATGGCGCTAATGCCGTTATCGGTCCTACTTTAGCTAATTTTCACGATGTCAGCCAAATTCCTTTATTTGTGTTTACTCTTCTCTTGGCTATGGAGAAGGGTTGGTGGTGGTTATTCTGGATATTGTCCGTTTTAATTTTAGGCGTGCGAGAAGATGCGGGCGTGGTTTTATTTGGGGTGGGAGTTTATATGATTCTCAGCCACAGATTCCCCCGCCGTGGCTTGATTGTCTGTGTTCTCAGTTTCGGTTATATGCTGGTTTTAACTAATCTGATTATGCCCTTGTTTTCGGCGGACATCTCCCAGCGGTTCATGATGGAACGCTTTGGTCAATACGCCGAGGGAGATGAAGCCTCCACTTTACAAATTATTTGGGGAATGGTTAGTAATCCCTTGCGGTTTATTCAGCAGTTATTTACTCCCTTTAGTCGTACTGTTACATATCTTTTGGGTCAATGGTTGCCTTTGGCTTTCATTCCCGCGATCGCTCCCGGTTCTTGGATGATTGCAGGCTTTCCTTTATTAAAGTTATTTTCCGCTCAGGGAATGTCCGTTTTGGCTATTACAATTCGCTACGCTATGACCGTAGTTCCCGGATTCTTTTATGGTAGTATTTTGTGGTGGTCTAAACAACAAGAAAAATCCCCCGAAGCTGAGTTACCCTCTCCCAAATTCCGACGTTTTTGGGTAGCTTGTATCTGTCTGTCTTTGATATTTACGGTAACTTCTAATCCCAATCGAACTCTGTATTTTTTAATCCCTGATTCCATTCAACCTTGGGTTTATGTTTCTTTGGATGAACAATGGCCAAGGTCTCAAAATATGCGATCGCTTTTAGCCCAAATTCCCCCAGATGCTAGTGTGGCGGGGACTACTTATTTAATTCCTCATCTGTCCAGTCGCCGCGAGGTTTTACGCTTCCCTCTGTATCAATTAATCAATGATCAGGATCAGTTGGTGGCTATGGATTATATTATTGCTGATTTGTGGCAACTTCAACGCTATCAGGTCGCTTTTAGTGGCGATCGTGATGCTTTACGTGCGATCGTCGAAACTACCGATCGCTTGACTTCTACTCAAGAATATGGTATTTTGCATTTCCATAATGGCTTGCTTTTAATGCGCCGAGGTGTCACTTCTAATCCTGATGCTATCGAAGCCTGGGGGGAATTTCGACAAGAGGTTATAATTTCGACAAGAGGTTATAAAGAAACTGGGTCTAAAACCCCGTCCTTCTAGGACGGCTTTAATTGTAAATTTTTGTGGCAATATCGAATATTTTGT
>NZ_JBIMLI010000006.1:0-68998 GCF_051859755.1 Limnospira sp. | reverse complement strand
ACCTGTTGCACTTGTAAGGCTTGGGTAAAACTCCCGGCGGTCGTCCAAGTTGAACCATCTGGGGAATAGTTGAGAGTCCAGACATCCCCAGTGCGGTTAACTTTCAGGTGTCGCGCTTGTCCGGGTTCTACCCCCATACGAATCATTGACCGGGAACCACCGTTACGGGTTGAAGCTGCAAATAAGGCTAAACCTGAATTAGTCTTAAAGACATCAAACCTGACCCAGTTATTATCATCTTGCTCTACCAAAATCCCCTGTATTTGCTTATCTAAGGCGGGGTCGGCGGCAAATTTGATTTCTAACTCAAAATCTTCATTTTGAGCCGGCTGCATGAGTCTGGCGGCGCTACGGTTGCTATTCCACATATCAGTACCACCAGGGACTGATAGTTCTACATAAGCATCTGGTGTACCTGTTCCGGTGAGTAGGTAGGAACTGTTATTGTTGGGACTGATAAAATTCCACCAGGCGTTGAGGCTGTTGGTGTTGAAGTCGTCCGACTCAAAGGCTAAGGTGTGGCTGTAGGTTGCCATTGTGACTGGGGAAAATATGGAATTGGTATCGATAGGGTTTCCTATGTTGATCTGAAAATCCCAGTCTCCCCCCAATTGGTGATTACCTGTGGGGGTAGTTGAGGCGGTAATATTGGCTCTTGTAAGTTGATGCAGTTGTTTAAGGAAGGTTTCCCCCTTAGGTCCGGCGGCGACTTGGCAACCATAGAGGATAATAGAGCTATCGTGCAGTTTATCGTTTAAGGTTCCTAGGTGTTGGCTGTAGTGGGGGAGGGTTTCTGAGGTTAGTTCCACATTCCCCAATTTCAGACAACCTGGTGAGCCATGGCAGATTATATGAATTTGTGCGATCGTATTATATTGGTGTAAAGTCTCCGCTATCTGTAGGACACCATCTCTGTTGGGGGACAAAATTATGACATCTGCCACCGCGCGAAGGCCACTAATCAACTCCCGATAATCTTTAACCCCGGAGTCAATTATTACTACCTGTTGACCAGTTTTAAGCGTTTCGGATACTCTGAACGCCGAGAATAGCCATTCCAAGGGGAAAGACTTTGAGTTAATATCGGTGGCTGTGGGGTTAATCATGGGTGAGTTGCTAGGAACCTAAAAAGCTGATGGCAAGCTGCCTGAACAATAGCTAAAGCCCCAGTCTCAACTGACTGATGGGCTTAATTTTTTAAATTTTGTCATATATCCGTGAAAATACGGAGTGGTTTACAGAATCTTTACTTAAAAGTTTAAATAAGGGTGCTGATTGTAAAGCTAGGGTGAAATGTAACCAGACCTTCTGGCTTGACCCCGGAGAGTAAGTTAGCCAAGAGGTTACTGTAGCCTAGTATGATACATCAGTAGTTAGTCAGACAGTCTGAGCGACCACCGTACTGGTATAAGTAGAGTTGAGGAGACTTTACATAACATTTATTATTGCTATAGTTAGGGTAAAGTCCATATAATGGGTGGCTATCATCTGGGGTATCATGGTACTGGTCTATTTTGGTCATTAAAAATATCCAAGGCACTGGGAGTCAAATATAGCGACAATGCAGAATTTTATAAATCGGTTTTTTTTCATTCTTCCGGCTTCCCCAAAACAGTTAGTAATTTTAGTAATTTTATTTGTAGTCATGTCAGTGCTGGAAGCATTTGGGATTGGCATGATAGGACCTTTTTTGAATTTAGCTAGTCATCCCAATTTAGTCAATGAAAGTGAATTTGTAGCCTCTATATATGCTGGCTTAAATTTAACAGAAGCATCCCACGGTATAGCATTATTGGGATTGTTTATTATTGCTTTATTTGCTATTAAATCTTTCTTAAACTGGCAGATTAAAACCTATGTATTTGGGTTTTGTCTGAAAGTTCGTGGGAAATTGTGTGAAAAATTAATCCAAGAATATCTGTCTGTTCCTTATACTTTCCATTTGTCGAAGGATAGTGCTGCGGTCATTCAATGTATAATTATTTATACCCAGGCTTTTGCACTAGATATTCTTATGCCTATACTCAATTCGGCTGCCAATTTAATGATTATTATAGCTTTGAGTGGATTGCTATTGATGACCAGTCAATTGGTGGTAATTGTTTTAATATTTCTGTTTTTACCTTTAATTTTAATCCTGAATGCTTTTAAAGATAAAATTAAATACTGGGGTAAGCGTGTTAGTTATGCTGATGAATCGATAATTCGTATTGTTAATCATAGTTTAGGGGGGATTAAAGAAACTAAGGTAATTGGCTGTTCTGGCTTTTTTGAAGAACAACTGAGTGAGCAATCACGGGAATATATAGAGGCGGGAACTTTCTTACTTTCTTTTCAAGTTGTCCCCAGAATATTAGTTGAGGCAATTCTCATTTTATTTTTAGTGGGAATCACATCAACTATGATTCTACTGGGACAAGATATTGATGGATTTATTCCGGCATTAAGTATATTCGCTTTGTCATCAATTCGTTTACTACCAGCTATTTCTAATTTGAGTAAAGATGTGAGTAAATTGCGGAGTATGACCTATGTATTAGAAAGATTAAGTCATGATTTACGAGAAATTGAAACTCTCAAAAACAGCGAAGTTTCAAATCGCACCGTAGTTACAAAAATCAGTCAATTAGCTGACCATAAATTCAAGAATAAAGATTTTGGTCAGATTATTTTTGACGGTGTAACTTATCAATATCCTGGTTCTGAATCGCCAGCCATTTCCGACGTTTCTTTGTCGATTAGGAAGGGAGAATCGATTGCTTTTATTGGTCAGTCTGGAGCCGGAAAGACTACGTTAGTTGATATCATGCTGGGGTTATTAATACCCCAAGGTGGTGATATTAAAATTGATGATATTTCTATTTATAATAATTTGCGATCGTGGCAAAATATGATTGGCTATATTCCCCAGTCTATTTTTTTAATGGCAGATACAATAGAGAGAAATATTGCTTTCGGGGTGGCTGATGATTTAATTGATCATAAACGTCTACAACAGGCTTTAGAAATGGCTCAACTTATGGATTTGGTCAAAGAACTTCCCGATGGAATAAATACCATGGTCGGGGAAAGAGGAGTGCGCCTTTCTGGGGGTCAACGCCAACGGATTGGTATTGCTCGCGCTCTTTACCATGAACGGGATATTCTGGTGTTAGATGAGGCGACTTCGGCGTTAGATAATGAGACGGAAAGTTTGGTCACTGAGTCTATTAAATCTCTGAGTGGAATTAAAACTATGATTATGATTGCTCATCGTTTGACGACTATACAACATTGCGATCGCCTTTATGTCATGGAAAAAGGCCGCATTGTTAGGTCGGGGACTTATAACGAAATTGTCCTAGGAAATATTCAATCATAACCCATGGAAATACACAGATGAAACCAGTAATTCTCAGTTCAACTGATGTCGAAGGCGGTGCGGCTAGAGCCGCGTATAGAGTACATCGAGGTTTAATTTCTATGGGGGTTGAATCTCGAATGTTGGTGCGGGGAAAATTTAGTGGCGATCGCACTGTTATAGCCGAAAAAAGTATCATCACTAAACTAGGTCCTGGTGCTAATAGTATCCCCCTGAGACGCTACCCAAAACGCGATCGCCTGCTTTTTTCTCCTCAATGGTTCCCCGATGTCATAGCTAGTAGAGTAACTAAAATTAACCCAGATGTGGTAAATTTACACTGGGTTTGTAATGGCTTTATCCAGATTGAAACTTTGGCTAAATTGAATAAACCCTTAGTGTGGACTCTTCAAGATATGTGGCCTTTAACTGGGGGTTGTCATTACAGCGAGGGATGCGATCGCTACCAAAATTCCTGCGGTCAATGTCCGCAACTGAAAAGTGGTCGCGATCGGGATTTATCTCGACAGGTTTGGAAACGGAAATTTAAAGCCTGGAAAAATCTCAACTTAACTATTGTAACTCCTAGTAGTTGGATGGCGGATTGTGTGCGTTCAAGTTCCTTATTTGGACAGCGGCGAGTAGAGGTGATTCCCTTCTGTCTGGATACCCAAATTTATCGACCTATAGAAACGAAAATCGCCCGACATTTACTGAATTTACCCCAGGACAAACAACTGGTTTTATTTGGGGCGATCGCTGCGACTGCTGACCCCAGAAAGGGTTTTAATTTGCTACTTCCGGCGCTGCAAAAGCTGAGTCAGTCAGGGTGGCAAAATCAGCTTGAATTAGTAGTTTTTGGATCTGCGGAACCGGAAAACCCAGTAGATTTAGGTTTTCCAGCTAATTATCTAGGCAGTTTCTCTGATGATATTGCTTTGGCTTTGGTCTATTCTGCCGCCGATGTGATGATTGTTCCATCCTTGCAAGAATCCTTCGGACAAACGGCCTCTGAAGCCTTAGCCTGTGGTACTCCGGTGGTGGCTTTTAATGCTACTGGACTCAAGGATATTGTTGATCACCAAGTTAATGGTTATCTGGTCAAACCCTATGAAATTGATGATTTAAGCGAGGGGATTAAATGGGTATTAAATGATAGCGATCGCCTGCAAAAACTCAAAGAAAAAGCCAGAGAAAAAGCTATACAAGTATTTCCCCTAGGAAGACAAGCCCAGCAATATTTATCACTATTCCATCAGATTATCACCTAACCTAATTGTAGGATGAATTACCACTAATAATTAGGATCAATTGCGGCAATCAAGTCCTAAAATTTTCAGATATTCTTGGGTTGCTATTTTCTGGCTAAACTGTTCTAGCCATGAGGTGTTTACAGTCGGGGTGTTACCTTCAATGGTGGCTAAAATCGCCTCTGCCATTGCTGTAGCATCGCCCACCGGAACTAGGGAACCATATCGACCCTCTGCTAAAATTTCTGCGGCCCCACTTTTACAATTAGTGGAAATTACCGGAGTGCCAACCGCCATAGCTTCAATTAAAACTGTTGGTAAACCTTCCCAGCGAGAAGATAACACAAATACCGCAGCATTGGCCATATAAGGATAGGGATTATCAGCATATCCTAATAGGGCGGCATCATCTCCTAAACCATGATCTTGAATGAGATTTTTCAGGCGATCGCCATCAGGTCCCCAACCTAAAATTCCTAGGCGCACTTGTCGCACTTGTCGCACTTTAGCAAAGGCTTTAATTAAGGTGGGAAAATCTTTTTGTGCTTCCAGTTTTCCGACTCCTAAAATTACTGGAGGTTCCCCCGGTTGAAACCAAGGATGATCTAAAGTTTCTCCAGCTTTTTGCCATAGTTCCGGCGTGATAACTGGGTTATAAATATATTGAATGCGATCGCTATTTAAACCCGTACTTTTAGCTAAGTTCTCAGCCGCCCCTTGAGAAACAGCTACAATTCCATCCGCCCATGGGTAGAAATAGCGAACAAACAAAGGCAGCAAAATTTTTCTAAGTTTAGTAGTATGTTGTATTGCCTCCGAAAAAGTATTATGTTCAGACACCACCACGCGGGTGGAAACTCCCCCTAGACGTTTTGCCCAAACCGCAATTTCATTAGCATAATGGAGGGCAGAAAGTAGGGACTTAGGCTGTGATTCCTGCAAATAATTTCTCAGGGCAAAAATAGTACCCAAAACCCCGGAAGCCCCCAAATCAACTATCCTTATTTCTGGTGGTACTTTTTCCAAGTGAGGCCCCCAGCCTTTACCCAAAACTAAGTCTACTTTCAAGCCTTCTGCAATCAAACCACGACCCAGATTTAGCATAACCCTCTCCGCACCACCTCCGCCGATATAACGAAGGAAAAGTGCCACATCGGGCTGAACTACAGCCATAGTTAATAATTCCCAACAATGCTTTAATTATTCTATAATAATTAATATTGATTTGATTGTTAAATATTTATGATTAGCTTTAATTATTAAAAAAGCAACTATATATTAGTTATTGATAACTATCAACAGATGACTTCCGATGAAAACCGTGCCATAATCTACATCAAATTTTATGATAACCGCGCCTAGTATCACCCCGACAATAAGTAGAATTTATGCCTAGTTTGAGTCTAAACTAGGCTAAGATAAACATCTAAATTTCAGAAATTTATTTAATGTTTATCGTATTTTACCCAATTCGTATCACCTCAATTTTACCTATTAGTTATGACTGCTAAAACTAACACCAATACAACTCAGGTTTCTACTCCCAAAACTGATGCTAGAGATAGTCGCACCTGGGAGCAAATTCGAGAACATTATGAAATTGAACAAGAACTAGCCCGCCAGTTAATGAATTCTACCAGAGAGGAACGCATGGGTGGGCATTTATACACTCAGGTATATAATCAACTCTTCCAAAAAGTCCCGCATCATCCTCAACTTACCCGAAAATCTAGCCCCGAAATTCAAACTTGGATTGTTAACCAGCGTCTGCAATTATTAGCCCGTTTTCTTAACCCAGAAATCACCTATTTAGAAATAGGTCCTGGTGATTGTAGTTTATCCATAGAAGTCGCTCAACGAGTCAAACGAGTTTACGCAGTTGATGTATCAACTGAAATTACTAAACTACCGAATATTCCCGATAATATGGAAATTTTTATTTCCGATGGTTGTAGTATTCCCGTCCCTAAAAATACAGTTAATTTAGCCTATAGTCATCAATTAATGGAGCATTTACATCCTGATGATGCCCTAGAACAGCTTGAAAATATCTACCATACTTTAGCTGCAAATGGTAAGTATATTTGTATCACACCTAATTGCTATTCAGGTCCCCATGATGTTTCTCGCCACTTTGATCAGCAAGCTACTGGCTTTCATTTAAAAGAATATAAACTCAGTGAAATGTATAATATTTTTAAGAAAGTAGGTTTTTCTAAGATAATTTGGGTGAAGTCTAATGGCAAAATTTACTTGGAAATCCCCATTAACAGCATCTCAATTTATGTGATTAATTTGGTAGAATATTTATTAAACATTTTGCCTTATAAAGTGAGACAAAAATTAGCCAACACACCCCTGTTATTTAGAGGTATGACTATCATCGGATATCGATAAATGTATGGGATCAAATAACCGTGAAAAATTACCCACAAAAATTGATGCTGTTTGACCTTTCGATTCGAGGTCATCATCCCAGTTATATTCGCCATTTAATTGAATATTGGCAAATCCATAAAATTCCCAAAAATCTGGAAATTGTGGTGTCTTGCAGATTTATGAATGAACATCAGGATGTAGTTGAATTGAGTCAAGGTGATCATCATCAAGACATCCGTTTTGTGCCAATTACCCAAGCCGAAGAAGAACATCTTAACTCCCGAAAATCTAAGTTAAAAAGACTAAGTCGCAATTTTCAAGAGTGGGAAATTTTCTGCAAGTATGCCACCAACTTGAGACCAGATCATTGTCTGATTATGTATTTTGATACCTGTCAAATTCCCCTAGCCTTGGGGGCAAAATCACCCTGCACATTTTCGGGGATTTATTTTCGGCCGACCTTTCACTATCACCAATTAGATCATTACGATCGCACTTGGAAAAATTACCTGCAACAGTTACGCGAAAAAATAGCCCTAAAACGCATTTTGGCTAATCCTCAACTCCAAACAGTTTTTTGCCTTGATCCTTTCGCCGTCCCCCAACTTAATCAGTTTCCTAAGTTTCCGAGTCAACCTAAAGCTGTCTACCTTCCTGATCCGGTCAAATTGGATAATTTCAAACCAATTATAATAGATGATTGGCGCAAGAGTCTCCAAATTGATTCTCAGCGGCGAGTATTTTTATTATTTGGTGCTTTAACAGCACGTAAAGGCATCTATCAGCTACTGGATAGCATTGCTAGTTTACCAGCAGATTTGTGTCAAAAACTGTGTATTCTCCTGGTAGGAGAGTCTAGCATTGCTAATTCCCTAGACAGCCAAATTAGCGAAATTTGTCAAACTAAGCCAATTCAAATTATTAGATATTATCAATTTGTGCCGGAGTCAGAAGTTATGGCTTATTTTCAAATTGCCGATGTAGTTTTAGCACCGTATCAGCGCCATGTGGGGATGAGTGGTATTCTCTTATTGGCGGCGGCAGCTAACAAACCTGTACTATGTTCTAATTATGGATTAATGGGAGAAATGGTGCGACGGTATCATCTGGGATTAACTGTTGATTCTAGCCAACCCCAAGAAATTGCTAAGGGATTAATTAAGTTTTTAGAAATTTCTAATCCCCTGGAACTTTGCGATCCGCTGCCAATGCAAAATTGGGTTAAACAAAACTCAGCATCCGAGTTTTCACGGATTATTTTTGAAAAAGTCTAGTTAAGATGGCTCGGCTTGATCAGTCAGGTGAAATCAATATATGCTATGGTTATTTGACTTTCACTTATATTTAAGTTGAGGCATAAAAATAAAATCAAGATCAAACTATGACCAAGCTAATTATTCAAATCCCCTGTTTTAACGAAGCACCAAATCTCGGACTTACCCTATCAGAACTTCCTCGCCAAATTCCCGGCATTGATTGTGTAGAATGGCTAATTATTAATGATGGTAGCTTTGATAATACTGTAGAGGTTGCCAAAGCCTGTGGTGTTGATTATGTGGTAAATTTTGACCATAATCAAGGTTTGGCTAAAGCATTTATGGCAGGAATTGAAGCATCATTAAAAGCTGGAGCCGATATTATTGTTAACACCGATGCCGATAACCAATACTGCGCCCAAGATATACCGAAACTCATCGAACCAATTTTATTAGGTTATGCCGAAGTAGTCATCGGAGCCAGACCAATTCAGAATATTCAACACTTTTCTCCTACTAAAAAGTTCCTGCAAAAACTCGGTAGTCGTGTTGTGCGACTTGCCAGTAGCACTAAGATCGCCGATGCTCCCAGTGGTTTTAGAGCTTTTAGTCGCCAAGCAGCCATGCAGCTTAATGTTTTTAATGAATATACTTATACCTTAGAAACCATTATTCAAGCAGGTCAAAAAGGTATCGCTATTACATCCGTACCTATCCGTACTAATTCCTATTTACGACCTTCCCGATTAGTTAAAAGTATTCCTTCCTATATCCAGCGGTCAATTTTTACCATTTTTAGAATTTTCATGACCTATAGACCGCTGCGATTATTCACTTTTCTAGGAAGTTTTCCCCTGAGTTTAGGACTGATATTATGTATCCGTTGGTTAGTGCTATTTGTGGGAGAACCTACCCGCGCTCGCGCTCCTAGTTTAATTTTAGCAGCTATCCTAATTTTAATTGGTTTTCAGTTGTGGATGTTCGGTTTAATTGCTGATTTAATGGCAGTCAATCGAAAAATGCTAGAAGACATTCAACTGCGCCTGCGTAGGATGGAATATGACCATCACAAAGACAACTAAATTTTAGCCAGAGGATTCTTATCTATGAAGCGATTTATTTCCATTACAGTTAGCATGATTATCCTGTCAATTATTTATTCTAAAATTGACCTGCAAGCATTAGCAGATATCTTTCTCAATTCCCATCGTTTTTGGATGCCTGTAAGTTTAGCTATGGTAATTCCTATTACTTTATTTACCGCTTGGCGACTACAACAACTTATGCCCAAAAGCACCTATCTCGGATTTTGGGAAGCTAATCGCCTGATTCTAGCTGCTAGTGTTTTAAATATGGTTTTACCCTCAAAAATGGGAGATATTGCTAAAGCGTATTTTATGCGAGAACGGGGACATTTAAGCGGTTCTCTTTCCCTTTCATTGGTGGTATTTGAGAAATCATGTGATTTACTATCTTTATTGTTATGGTGTGTATTCGGTCTATTTTTATACCCTCGAAAAGATGTGATTTTTCTGACAATGACTTTGGGTGTAACCACGGGTTTAATTATCGGAATTTTGATTTTGAGTTCTCGGAATTTTGCAGATTTTTTGTTTTTCATTTTAGAGAAAATTACTCCGAAAACTATCGGAAAAAAAATCGCAAAGTTGCAGGAATCTTGGACAGCAATGCACGAACATTTTTGGAGTGATAAGCGCCAGCTTCTCAAAATTAGTGCTACTTCAATTTTTATTTGGTTTTTGCATTTACTACAAATTTGGTTTTTTATCCTTGCACTTAATGCCTGGGTTCCTTTTATTACGAATCTTGCTCTCTCTCCCTTAGCTATTTTAGCTGGATTAATGCCTTTAACTTTTGCGGGGGTGGGTACGAGGGATGCAGCCTTAGTGATTTTCTATGAACCTTATTTTAATGCTACAGTGGCAGCAGGGTTAGGGTTATTATGCACTGCTCGCTACTTTCTCCCGGCTGTAGGAGGCTTGCCATTTTTAAGCCAATATTTAACTACAGTCAGAAATCTGAAACAATCTGATATATAGAAAATCTAAAAATCATGAAAAATCTCCGTGTGGCTTGGTTACTTACTTCGGCTTTTTACTACTGGCAGCCTTCCCTAAGTTGCTATAGTAAACAATTCCCGGATACTACGGTTTTCACCAGTCGCTGGCATGGTTTCGCACCGGGACTAGAGGATAGTTTTCGAGTGGAAATTTTAGGCGATCGCCAAATTATTTCCATCAAAAAATCTACCAATAGCTATGGGGATAATTTTACCTATCTTCCCCTAAATATTGTTAAGCGATTACTCAAGTTTAAACCAGATTTAATTTTTTCTAACTCCTTTGGCGTGTGGACAATTTTAGCAATTTTATTTAAACCTATAGGACGTTGGCGAGTTGTCATCGCCTACGAAGGAAGTTCTCCCGGTGTAGACTATCGTAACTCCCCCCTACGTCTAGCTATTAGACGAGTTATGGTGAAAGCGGCTGATGCTTGTATTACCAACTCTCACGGTGGCAAAAACTATCTAATAGAGGTTCTAAATGCCCAAGAAAATCAAGTTTTTGTTCATCCCTATGAAGTGCCTTGGGTGCAGTCCCTGGGTACTCCTGATCCGCATTTGAAATCCACATCTTCTCAACAGCTAACCTTTTTATTTGTGGGGGGAATTATTCCTCGCAAAGGCCTGAGCTATCTTTTAGAAGCCTGTGCTATACTACAACAACAGGGAGAAACCAATTATCAGTTATGGGTGGTGGGTGATGGCCATCAACGACCGGAGTTAGAAACTTTTTGTCAACAAAATCAACTCACCAATTATGTGCGTTGGTTCGGTCGGGTAGAATACCATCAATTAGCCACTTATTTCACCCAAGCTGATGTTTTTGTCTTACCAACTTTGGAGGATACTTGGGGAATGGTAGTATTAGAGGCAATGGTTTTGGGGCGACCTGTTTTGTGTTCTGAATTGGCGGGAGCATCTGAATTAATTACTGATGGAGAAAACGGTTATTGTTTTCATCCCCAACAGCCGAAATATTTAGCAGAATTGATGGCCAGGTTTATTCAAAATCCCGAATTAGCTAAGTTAATGGGAATGCGATCGCAAAAACTAATGGATAATTACACCCCAGAAGCCGCAGCTAATTTTCTCAATCAGGTTACATCTTTTATATTTCCGAATTACTAGACCAAAGGAGGAAGCGTGGAACCTTTAAATATTCTAATTTCAGCCTACGCCTGTCGTCCAGGAGAAGGTTCAGAACCAGGCTTGGGTTGGAATCCCATTCAGGAAGTAGCAAAATATCATAATGTTTGGGTTCTCACCCGACAAAATAACCGCCCAACCATTGAAGCCGAACTTAACCAAAACCCCATAATTAAACTACAGGTAATTTACTGCGAACCTCCCTCCTGGGTGCGGCCAGCAAATCTCAAACAAAGGGTAGTTTACCTGCACTATTATTTATGGCAAATAGCAGCTTATTTTGTTGCCAAACAACTCCAGGAAACCATCACTTTTGATGTAGTGCATCATGTCACCTATGAGCGCCACTCAACCCCCAGTTTTTTAGCACTTCTTCCTATACCTTTTTTATGGGGACCTGTAGGCGGTGGAGAATCGGCCCCCAAAGCCTTCTGGCTAGACTTCGGTTGGCGGGGAATTATGTATGAAATAATGCGAGATATAGCCCGAAATTTAGGAGAATTAGACCCCTTCGTTAAACTCACCGCGCAACGCAGTGTTTTAGTCTGGGGAACCACAGCAGAAACCACCCAGAGACTCAGAAAATTAGGGGCGAAAAATGTAGAGGTTTTATCTCAGTTAGGATTATCTGATTTAGAAATCACTCAACTCAGCCAGTTGGCTGACTCTCAACCTCAAGGGGTTAAATTTATCAGTATCGGCCGTCTGTTACACTGGAAAGGGTTTCATCTCGGACTCAAAGCCTTCGCCGAAGCCAAATTGCCTCCAGATGCCGAATATTGGATCGTCGGAGATGGGCCAGAACGTCGCCGACTTGAAACCCTAGTTCAAAATTTGGGAATTGCCAACCAAGTTAAATTCTGGAATCAGTTATCCAGACCGGAAACCCTCAAAAAACTATCAGAATGCTTGGGGTTAGTTCATCCCAGCTTACACGAGTCTGGGGGCTTAGTTTGTGTAGAAGCAATGGCGGCAGGTCGCCCGGTTATTTGTTTAAATTTAGGGGGACCAGCATTAATTGTTTCTGAGGATGCAGGCTTTAAAGTTGAGCCAAATAACCCCGATCAAGTTATCAATGATTTAGCTAATGCCATGACTATTGTAGCTAATGATAAGCATCTGTGGAAACAAAAAAGCGATCGCTCTCGCGCCAGAGTTAAAAACTTGTATAGTTGGCAAAACAAAGGGCCAGAACTAGCTAACTTATATGAAACAATCCACAATTCTCATAATTCGGTATAATTACAGTGAATATCATTATTTTTAATAGTCTACTGCTTCCTCCCTCCCAAACCTTTATCCGAGATCCCGCCGAAAAACTTGAGAAATTTACCCCTTATTATGTAGGTTGTCGGCGGGTTAAGGGGTTAGATTTACCTGAAAAACGTACTTTAGTTATTAATCAAGGAAAGCCTATAGATAAAGTAGCAGAACAGCTTTTTAAAATCACTGGATTTGCGCCGGAAATTTATGGGAAAGTCCACCAATTAAATCCCCTGCTGATTCATGCTCAATTTGGCTTGAGTGGGGCGCTAATGTTGCCTTGGGTGGTGCGGCTAAAAATTCCGCTTATTGTCCATTATAGGGGCGCTGATGCCACGGTAAAGGAACAATCATCTCGCTATAGCTCCCTCAACCATTGGGTTTATTTTCAGCGCCTAGCAACCTTGAAACAACAGACCACATTATTTTTAACTGTTTCTAAGTTTATTGAAAAAAAACTGCTAGAACAGGGATTTCCACCCGATAAAATTCAGACCCATTATCATGGTGTTGATGTTCATCAATTTACGCCTGATTTGGCTATTAAACGAGAGCCAATTGTTTTATTTGTAGGTCGGCTAACCGAAAAAAAAGGCTGTGAATATTTAATTAAAGCTATGGCTAAAATACAATCCCAACAACCTGCTCTCAAATTAGTGATCATCGGTGATGGCCCCCTACGAACCGCCCTCGAAACCTCCGCCGCCAATACCCTCAAAAATTATCAATTTTTGGGTGTACAATCTCCAGAAATAGTCAAAAATTGGATGAACCGCGCCCAAATTATGGCGACTCCCAGCATCACCGGAACCCAGGGAGACTCAGAGGGTTTACCGAATGTGGTTTTAGAAGCACAGGCGATGGGTCTCCCTGTGGTCAGCACCTACCACGCAGGTATCCCAGAAGCGGTGATTGATGGAGAAACTGGCTTTCTTTGTCCAGAAAGAGATATAGATGGTTTAGCTAACTCAATACAGCAATTATTAACTAATTTGGAAATGTGGCAAAAATTTAGTCAACAAGGGCGAAAATATATGCAGTCCAATTTTAATCGCGATCGCCAAACGCGAAGATTAGAAGAAATTTATACAACCGTTTTAGCGCCGCCTGAATTAGGGAAAGGAACATAGCCAGCATAATGAGAAAGTTTACGGTATAATGACTATAACAATTTACTGAGGTACTAACTCAATCTCAATGCGTATTTTGTCTATTCATAACAATTATCAAATTCGAGGCGGGGAAGACGAATCAACCCAAGCCGAAGCTAATTTGCTCAAAGCAAATGGTAATCAAGTTGATATTTATCAAGATAGCAATGAGCGAGTTGCCAGCCTTAATCGAGTACATTTAGCTTCTACAACCATTTGGTCTACAGAAGCCTACAAAATAGTTAAACAAAAGTTGCGAACCCACCCCACAGATATTGTTCATGTTCAAAACTTTTTCCCCTTAATCTCTCCATCAGTATATTATGCGGCTAAATCTGAGGGAGTCCCAGTAGTTCAAACCCTCCGAAATTACCGATTAATTTGCCCTAATGGATTGTTTTTTCGCTCCGATCGCATTTGTGAAGACTGTCTAGGTAAATTTGTACCCTATCCCGGAGTTATTCACGCCTGTTATCGAGAAAATCGAGCCGCCAGTGCCATAACTGCAACCATGTTAACCCTACACCGTATGGCTCGCACTTGGGTAAATCAGGTAGATATATTTATTACCCTCAGCCAATTTGCTCGCCAGAAATTTATTGAAGCCGGGTGGTCAGAAGACCGAATAATAGTTAAACCTAACTTTGTCTATCCCGATCCAGGAGTCGGCAGCGGGGAAGGGGGATATGCGCTATTTGTAGGTAGATTATCTGTAGAAAAAGGCTTAGATGTGCTGATTGATGCTTGGCAAAATCTCCGTCAACCAGTACCCTTAAAAATTGTGGGGGATGGTCCTTTAGTCCCCCGTGTCCAAGCCGCTGCTGAGAAATTACCTCACATTCAATGGTTAGGACGTAGACCCCTCCCAGAAGTGTATAAATTGATGGGAGAAGCCATGGTTTTAATTTTCCCTTCTAAATGGTATGAAACCTTTGGTAGAGTCGCTGTAGAAGCCTTTGCTAAGGGTACTCCTGTAATTGCTTCTAACTTAGGTGCGATCGCCGAATTAGTAGAAGATGGTCGCACGGGACTGCGATTTAAACCCAGCGATCCCATCAGTCTTGCCGAACAAGTTGAATCCCTAATTTCCCATCCTGAAAAACTCCCTCAAATGCGCCGAGAAGCCAGGGCAGAATTTGAAGCCAAATATACAGCACAACAAAATTATGAGCAACTGAAATCAATTTACCAGTTAGTTTTGAGTAAACCCTAGTAGATTACATGATTAATGGAAACATACCCCAATCAATCAAGATTAATTAAACCTAAAAAGGGATATATTAAACTCTCGACACTGACTCTATTTGCCTTCATTTGCGCATTTTTTTCCCGCGTACTTCAGCTTTTAAAATTTCCCTCGATTGTTAACTTAGTGCATCTGGCAATAGTTCCCTGGCTGTTTGCTTTTGCTCTGTGGAAAACCAAGATCAAAGACCGACAACAAATTACCATCATTAAAGAAATGGTAGTGGCTCTATTTATTTTTCTGATTATTTCCGTAGCCAGTGCCTTATTAAATGCCGCTGGTTTAATTAATATTGCCGTTAATTTCTTGTTGTTATGTGAACATTTTTTATTTATTGTTATTATTCTGACTGTCCCGATTACTTTGGACAAGTTAAACCAATTGCGTGGCTATATTGTTTTTGCATCCTTCACTAATCTAGCATTTGCCTATGTGCAACAGTATGTTCTGCATCTCCATCTACGCCAGGGATTAGAAGACAATATCAAAGGTGTTTTTATTGCCCAAGGTGCGGGTCATGTCATCGGTGCTTCTGTATCATTAACCTTTGGGATTTACTATTTTTTGGCAGCTAAAAATCTGCCTATATGGTTGCGGGCTGCCGTGGTATTAGCAACTTTTTGGCACATGGTTATTTCTGATGCTAAACAGGTAATTTTAGTGTTTGGTATTGCTGGGGGATTTCTGCTATTAACTAAATTTAAAAATATGGCTGATGCTATTAAATTTGTAATTATTTTTGGGATATTATCTTATGTGTTTTGGTGGGCGATTCATAATGTACCTGAGATGAGTGCTTTTCAAACTTGGATGCGGCCGGAAATTTATGGGCCGGAAGGAGAAGCTACTTTACTGAAATCTGCTACTTTTCGCATTGTTCCGGCTTTCTATGAGTCTCCCCTTCATCCTTTGCTAGGCTTAGGTCCTGGTCACACTGTAGGAAGACTAGGAGGCTGGATGCTACGGGAATATGCGTTTATTTTAAGACCCCTTGGGGCTACTTCCCACCCAGCTACTAATACCATTTGGCAAGCGGTCGGAGACAGTTGGTTAGGAGATCAATCGAGTATGTTTTCTCCCCTGTTTGGTTGGGCGGGAATTTGGGGAGATGTCGGCTTTTTGGGACTGGCATCATTTTTGTATATTTGGTTTGTGGTTTGGCGTAGACTCTGTTTTGATGATATTTCTAAGTTTCTGGTTTTATGTCCCTTGTCTTTTGGGTTGATTTTTACTCAGATGGAGGAACCAGGTTATATGATTTATCTGGCTTGTATTGTGGTTTTGCGATGGCAAGAATATCACTTTAGTCGTCAATCTACTGAGATTCCTCAACCGCCACGATTAACTATTAAGACTCTTCTGAGACCTAAAGTTTTACTCCGCGCTTTATTGCTAATAGGATAGTGGGGTAATTATTACGGGATTATGATTAACTTAACTTTGAGATAATCTGGGGACTGATTGACCGCCTAGCAGTTGATGGGTTTCTCGCAATAATTGGGGGATTTTATCGGCGTGGGGACTATTTTTTAAACAGTCACTTAAATCTACTTGGTCAATAGTGGCGGCGTTTTGTCCGGGGAACCAATGACCACCATTTCCCAGTAAGTTATAGCGCATTTTACCATATTCGGTCATATCGTATGCGATCGCTAAATTTCTTAACCAGAGAATGATGGGAATATTAATATTATTGGGTGTATCTTCTGGGTTAGGTAAACCCTGATTCCATGTCTTGAACCAATCTTCCCCTAGGGCTTCTATGGCGGTTTTCTCTAACTTTTCTAAAATGGGGGGTAAGATTTCATCCCAACGGTCTAGGAGGTCCATAGCCTGTAAATGTTCATCAAAATCTGTAGGTTTCGATGCGCCTAAACTGAGGGTATGAACTTGGGGATAAGATAAACAAAATAAGTTGTTAAATACAATGGGACTAATGGGAGAACATAGGTCTACTAACTTTTGAGGCGGATCATATAATTTCCCCCCTTTATCAGAAGGACTGATGATAAACACTCCCATATCATGACGGTTGGCGGCTTCAATGGCGCGCCAATTTAGTTGATTGATATAATACCAGTGTAGGTTAACATAGTCGAATTTATCAGTAGCGATCGCATTAACAATAACATCCGTTGGCCCGTGGGTGGAAAACCCAATAAATCTGACTTTTCCTTCTTTTTGCAATTCTTGAGCGACTTCTAAACAGCCACCGGGTCGAATCGAATATTCTAACAGTTCCGGGGTATTAATCCCATGTAGACCCAATAAATCCACATAGTCTAACTGTAAATATTTCAGAGATTTGTCAAAGTCACGGCGAAACTCAGCCGGGTCTGGTTTCGGGGAAACTTTGGTTTGAATAATTAGCCTTTCGCGGGGTAGTTTTGGTAAAATCCAACCCAGTTGCATCTCCGATGTACCATAACCCCTAGCGGTTTCAATATGGTTAATTCCCGACTCTAGGGAACGGCGAATTACCGCTTCTAAATTCCGCTGACTTTCGGGGGGTATTTTTTCAGGAGAGGCATCTTGCCACTGATATTGATACCGCATTCCACCACAGGATAATACAGGCATCGGCAGTTCAGTTCGTCCAAACCTTCTATAGTGCATCATCAGCTATTTATATGGCAACAATTAGGGGAAACAGAAACCAGCGTTTGGGTTTCTATCCCCCAGTTTTTTTTGAGGATTAGGAAATCTCGCGGACAACAGGTTGACCGTCTTTGATTTCTCCCACTAGGATAACATCAGCCACACCCACAAACAAACCATTTTCTAAAACCCCAGGAATATTGTTGAGGGTTTTTTCTAATTCGGCGGGATTATCGATCGCATCAAATTTGACATCAATCACCATATTTCCCTGGTCTGTAATCACAGGTCCAGCTTTTTTGACTCCCATTCTCAGGGTAGGTTTACCCCCAAGTTTGGTAATGGCTGCCATTACCGGAGTCATCGCCATTGGCATAACTTCCACGGGTAATAAAAATGTAGAACCCAGACGATCTACGATTTTAGAACCATCTACAACTACAATAAACTGATCTGCTAAACAGTCTACAATTTTTTCGCGAGTGTGAGCGGCACCACCACCTTTGATTAAATTTTTGTGAGGATCAACCTCATCAGCACCATCAATGGCGATATCAATATGGTCAATTTCATCTAAAGTGGTGAGGGGAATGCCATATTCCTTGGCAAGTACAGAGGCTTGGAATGAGGTGGGAACGCCTTTAATATCTTTGATTTCCCCACTTTTGAGGCGTTCTCCTAAAAATTGAATTGTGTATGCTGTGGTTGACCCCGTTCCCAGTCCGACAATGGAACCGGACTTAACCCGGTCTGCTGCCGCTTTGCCAACCTGTTGCTTCATTAACTTAACGGGGTCTTGTTCTGGACTCATGCTAAATACTCCTAAAGGACAGTTTTGGATAACTGTAGTTTGATCAACAATTTTTACTTTATCGCGTTTTGTACCTTGGCAAACATCATATTTGAGTCAACACCAAAATTATCTGGGGTTGGATAAGTCGCCCTGGTGTTGTATTATATCATAGCAGAGCGGTGGTTTGAATAAGTGATAATTTGGGGTAACTGTTGGACGGTTGCCAATTCTACCTAATACGCTGACAGATTATTATTAGTTGTATCAACACGCATTTGAGGAAAGTTAGTGAATTCAGAGCAGATTAAGGTTTATTGTTGTCAGGGCCAGGTTTTTTTTAGTCGGGGTGATTATCCAGCTAGTATTGAGGCTTATATGAAGGCTTTAGAACTGGATATTAAAAATGCCGATGTTTATATCATGTTGGCAGAATCATATATTTATAATCAGGAAATTGATGCAGCTATTTCGGCTTTAGAAAAGGCTTTAAAATTACAGCCTGATTTGGCTGGGGCTTATATGCGAGTTGGCAATGCTCTGCAAATGTGTAATTGTCTGGATTTGGCTATTTGGGCTTATACTCAAGGGTTGGAAATTGAGCCAAATTATAGCATAGCTTATAGTAATTTGGGTGGTGTTTATTATCAGCAACAGAGATGGCATGAGGCGATTAATTGTTATCAGAAATGCCTGGGAATTGATCCTGATTTGGCGATTGTTCATTGGATGCTAGGAAATGCTTTGATTAAATCAGGGGATATGGCGGGCGCTATTACCTGTTATCAGCGGGCGATTAACCTACAAGACAGACCGGATTTTTATCGCAAACTGGCGGAAGCGCTAGAGAAAAATGGTCAGATTAATGAGGCGATCGCCAATTATAAAACCGCCCTCAAACTTGATGCTAATAATAGTGATATTATCGGGAAAATTGCCGAATTAAAATCCCGGCTAGAAACTCCGGTTTCCGGGTCTATCAGTGAATCGATGAATTTTATAGAAGATGCTACCGATAGTTTTGATGAACAGGGGGTAGATTTTTCGGGTCAAGTCTTAGAAGGGGAATTACACTATCAGGAAGAAACCCAGGAATCAGAGGATTTAGTTACCCCTCCCACTGAACAGTTATTAATTCAAGCAGATGCAAAATTTTGGGCACAAAAGCCGATAAATCCCAGGGTATTATCCTTACAAAAACAAGCAGAATTATATTTATCTCAGGGCAAATTAGAGGAAACTGTTGCCACCTGTCAGCAAATCTTAAAACTCGATCCTAATTTTTTATTTGTCTATGTAGTCCTGGGTAATGCCTTACATTTTCAAGGCAAAATATCCTCAGCCATTCGCGCCTACAATCAAGCCTTAGAAATTCATCCCGATTTTGCGGAAGTTCATGCTAATCTAGCGACCATGTATCTGCAAAATGGGCAGGTAAATGAAGCGATCGCCGCTTATCAAAAGTCCATTGAGATTAAACCGGACTTGGCGGCGGTACATTGGAATTTAGGGAGAGTTTATCAACAATTAGGAAATACAGAAGCCGCCATTAATTCCTGGAAAATCGCCTTAGAATTAAAACCCGATTTAGTAGAAGCCGACTTTCACTTTGAGTTAGGCAATATTCTGGCGCGACGGGGTGAATATGAACCAGCGATCGCCAGTTATCAACGGGCAATTTCCCGGAAACCCAATTGGGCGGAACCCTATGCTAATATCGGCTGTTTACGGGTGCAGCAAGACCGCTTAAAAGAGGCTTTAGACCAGTTACAAAAAGCCATTGCTCTCAGCCCCAAAATGCCGGAACTGTATCTACACACCGCCCGCATTTTTACCAAACTCCGCCGCCACCAAGATGCCATTAATCACTATCAAAAAGTAATTGAACTCCAACCCAATTTTCCCGATGCCTATGCTAATTTAGCGAATATGCAGGCAATCCTTGGACAACTACCAGAGGCGATCGCTAACTATCAAAAAACCCTACAATTAAAACCAGAATGGGCAGAAGTTTACTGTCGTCTCGCCCATATTCAAAAACAAAAGGAACCCAAAGAAGCCGTAGCCAACCTAGAAAAAGCGCTGGAACTTAAACCAGATTTTGCCGAAGCCTATCAACAACTCTGTGATCTTCTCAGCCATTCCACCAATTTAGGAAAAGCCAGAAAGGTAGCCGATCGCTACTGGGAAAACTGCGGTAAAACTCTACCCGTCCTATGCGCGATCGCCTATATTTTTTCCTATACTCAATCAGGCGCTTGTGAACAGGCATTAGCCAAACTCGAACACTTAGAAACCATCTGCAATAACAGCATGGAAACCCTCACCGAAATCGAAATCAGGCTAATTTATGAAATCATTTTATTTACAGTTCCCCACCTCCGGGATAACTTAGAAGGAAACGCCCAATTTTATCAGATAATTTGTCAATCTTATTACCAAGAACCCATAGCCACTCCCCCGTCTATTTATGCCGAACCGCGTTCCCCTTTAAAAATCGGTTTTCTTTCCAAACATTTTCGCCGCCATTCCGTGGGTTGGTGTGCCGAAGGAGTCATCAAAGAAATGTCCGCAATTACCCCCCATATTAATTTATATATTAGTGGCATACTGCACCCCGATGAGGTAACAGCCAGATATGAACAAACCGTCGCTAAATGCTATTGGCCGAAATCCTATCCCAATGGTTTTGCCTCCGCAGAAGAATTAAGTCAAGAAATCCGAAGCGATCGCATTGATGTATTAGTTGATCTCGACTCAGTAACCATTCCTGTAAACGTGCAAGTTTTGCATAAATCCCCCGCCCCAGTTTGTGTAACTTGGTTAGGATTTGATGCCCCCTATCTCACCAGTAACCATTATCTAATTTGTGACCAACATACTCACCCACCCGGAATAGAAAAACATTATCTCGAACGCCTAGTTAGGCTACCAGATACCGCCGTAGCCATAGCCGGACTTCCCACCCGTCCCGTAGATAGAAACATGGTGAGACAACAGTTAAATATCCCCCCAAATGCCGTAGCTTATCTATGCGTTGCGCCGGGGCGAAAAACCAATGGGGAGATGATCAAAGCCCAGGTTAATATTCTGCGATCGGTTCCCAATAGTGTATTAATTCGCAAAGGTCAAGGGGATGCCCAACTACTGCGAGAAATGTATAACCAAGCCTGCGAAGACCTAGGAGTTGACATCAATCGTTTAATCTTTTTAGGACTCACCAAAACCGAAGAAGAACACCGGGCGATTTATAAAGTTGCGGATGTCATGTTAGATTCCTACCCCTACAATGGAGGAACCCATAACCTAGAGGCATTATGGTCAGAATTACCCGTAGTCACCAGGTCAGGTAGACAGTATTTATCGCGGATGGGTTATGCTTTCCTAAAATCAGTTAACCTTGATATAGGTGTAGCTTGGAGTTGGGAAGAATACACCCAACTAGGGATTGAATTTGGTCAAAATGCCACATTAAGACAGCAAATTAGTAACCATTTAGCCAGAGTTAAACAACCAGAAACTCTCGCCCCCTTGTGGAATCCTAAACAGTTAGCCATTCAAATGTATCGAACCTTTGAACAATTAAGGCGCGTGACTAATTAGGAACATCTCGCCCAGAAACGTTATCATGGACGATAGCACAATTAACTGTTGAGTTGGACCACTAAGGTCGCTATCGTGGAACATCCCGTTTCATCTACTGTTCACTGTATTAACCCCAAATGCCCTAAACCCCATGGCCAGCCTTGGGGTAATAGGTTTTGTCAAAGTTGCGGTGCGCCATTGCAACTCAACGATCGCTATATTCCCTTAAACAGTCTAGGAAGTGGCGGCTTTTCCAGGCTGTACACCATTTGGGACTTGAAAACCCAATCCGAAAAAGTCCTGAAAGTCCTCGTGCAACCCGACCCCAAAGCCCTAGAATTATTTGAACAAGAAGCCAGAGTTTTGGCATCCCTACAGCATTCGGGAGTCCCACGGGTAGTCCCAGACGGCTATTTTTTCCTACGAAGACGCAACCGTAACCCCTTACAACTTCCCTGCTTAATCATGGAAAAAATTAACGGCCTTACTCTCGAGGAAATTCTCGCCGAATATCCCCAAGGCTGTCCTGAAGAGTTGGTCATGCTGTGGCTGCATCAGGCTTTGGATATTTTGCGGGAGTTACACAAACGGGGAATTGTACACCGAGACCTGAAACCGTCTAACCTGATGTTGCGTTTACCCCACCCGCAAACCCTCGACTACAGCCAGCTTGCGGATAGTCCCTTGGTGATGATTGACTTTGGCGGCGCGAAACAAATTGGGACTTTAGTCCATAGCGATCGAGAAACTACCCCCAGAAGCCACACCCGCCTAGTTTCTCCCGGTTATAGTCCCCCGGAGCAAATAGTTGGGGCCGCCATAACTCCGGCTACCGATTTTTATGCTTTGGGGCGAACCTGTATCCACCTGTTAACGGGTCTGTTTCCCGCCGAACTTGAAGACCCCATGACCGGAAAATTGCAATGGCAACATCGGGTGGCCGTGACTCCCGGCTTTGCCGAATTACTTGATTGTATGGTCGAAAATGATGTGAATGAGCGCCCCCAAAATGCTGATGATATTCAAACCTATCTATTCCGCATCGCCAGGATGAAAAGGCATCCCCGCCGGATGATGTCCTTTCCTCAACTGTTTCTTGATGTCATCAAAACTGCATTAATTGAAGTCGATCGCATTATCTGGGGGGGATTGAAATTGGTTGGGCGCAGCCTCCTGGCTATATCTCAGGCTATCACCGAAACCCTTTGGCAAATCGGGTTGGCTAGTTCAGGAGGAATGCTGGGGGCGGGGTTAGGGTTAATTTTAGCCTATCAATCTCCCCTCGGTCAAATATTAGGGGATTTACTCAAGCCTTCTTTACCCCTGTTGTTTAGTCATCTATCTAACAATTTGGGCGCGGAAATTATAGTGTTAAGTTTAGCCGGATTAGGCACAGGTTTAGGCTTGACCGATGGCGCAGGTTTTCAGCAACGCCGTCACTATAAATGGGCGGGCGTGATGGGTGTATTCGGATATTTAACGGGGGGGTTACTGTGGCGCATTATCAGTACCATCTCCCTAGTGCCAGGGTTTGGCAATTTGGCTATGGCGAGATGGTTTTGTATAGGAATGACTACCGTGATTTTAACCTGGGGATTGGATTGGAAAAGCCATCGCTCGGTTTATGCGATCGTTTCCGCCAGCGCCACCAGCGCTATTTTTTGGGGTTTAGCTAACTTGAATATCCTGCCCATTTATCTATTACAATTTCCCCAAGTCAGTCTGATAGCCGAGTGGGTACAGTTCAGGTATGCTATTACTTTTGTGGGTTTATTGGGCTGCACTATAGCTTTATCTTTGGCAGTAATTCACTATACAATTATCCCGATTTTACGCCTGATAGGATGGAAATAGACATCAGCAATAATCCCCCCGCTGAGAGAATTGTTTATCTGTATAGTTTATCATCAAATATAGGTAAAGTAAACCAGAATGTTGCCCCTTCCTTCGGAGTGGCGATCGCCCCGATTTTACCACCGTGGGCGTTGATAATTTGCCGACACAAATATAAACCCAAACCTAACCCTTGAATATTCCCCACAGTTCGCCCCCGTTTATATAAATCAAAAATCCCCTCTAATTCCTGTTCACTCATACCATTACCATTGTCTTGAACAGTGCATCGGACTAACTTAACCCGGGTATTTTTAGGGGAGATAACTTCTGTAATCAACTCCGCTGACAGAGTGATGATAATACCAGGAGGATTATATTTAATCGCATTAGATAACAGATTATCAAAAACCCTCCATAGCTGATTAGGGTCAGCGTTAACCGAGGGTAAATTTTCCGATATTTGATTATTAATTGCCGCCTGTTCTTTTTGTAAGATTAGCTCTAATTCCAGGGATAATCTGTTAGTAAAGTGACGCAAATTTAAGGATTGACAATTTAAATGAATCCCCTTTAATTCTATATTGCTGGTTTGCACTAGGGAATTAATCAAAGCCAATTGGCGAGTGCAACTGTTAGCCATACGCTTTAAAATTGATGGGGCTACAGGTAATTCATCATAATTTTCTGGTATTTTTTTGAGGAGATTTTGCAGCACCATTAACATTCCAGTAACCGGATTTCGTAAATCATGGGACATCGCATGAATATAAATTCGCAGGGCAGATTCTATCTTTTGGCGCTCCCTAATTTCTCGCTCTAATTGCTGATTTTGGGTGATTAATTGCTGTTTTTGTTGACTAATGGTTAATTGAGTTCTCACCCTAGCCAATACTTCCTGAACATGAAAGGGTTTAGTAATATAATCTACCCCTCCCACATCAAAAGCTAATACCTTATCCATAGTATCACTCAACGCACTCAGAAAAATAATAGGAATCTCCCGAGTTGTCGGGTCATCTTTTAAATATTTAGCTACCTGATAACCGTCTAATTCTGGCATCATAATATCCAGTAAAATTAAATCAGGTGTTTCCGCTTCTACAGCCTGTAGCGCCCGCTGACCATTGATAGCCTTACGGACTTTATAGCCCTGTTCTAGCAACATTTGGGAGAGGAGGCGGAGGTTCTCGGGAATATCATCAACAATCAAAATATCCGGTTGAAACTCGGAACTAATATCACGACTCATATTCGCAATCCCTATAATAAAACTATTACTATGACCCTAGGGCAGCATCGGATCTGCTTTCCGATCAAATCAAAGTTTTCGTAACATCATTTATTGTATCTAATCGAAAATTATTTACCAACTCCGTGAGAGTGGCCACTAATTCCGTTTCCGATTCGGGAATTTCAGTAATTAATTGGAATACCTCCGCATCATCCCCAGAAATTGCCGCCTTATGAAGCCGTTTTAGCCAATCAAAAGACATAACCATTAAAGCCTGCGGTGTCAGCGCGCGCAGTGATTGAGAAGAGACGCTAGGGGGGTTAGGTTCCATCAGATAACGGTAGCGCAGACCTAAATGAATTGCCATTTTTTCCAGTAAATCAGGATTCTGAAAAGGTTTGCGTAGGATATCATCACAGCCAGCATTGATAATATCTACCTCCTGTTCACTTAGGGCGCTGGCGGTGAGAGCAATTATTTTAACTGTATCACCAAAGGGGCGCGATCGAATTTGGCGGGTCGCCTCATAGCCATCCATAATTGGCATCCGCATATCCATCCAAATTAGTTGGGGTTTATGACTTTCCCAAGTGGCGATCGCCTCCCGACCATTTTCTGCTTCCAAAACCTCAAATCCTAAAGTTTCTATAATTCTAGCTACCAATAGTCGATTTTCTGGCACTTCATCCACTACCAAAATCCTGTAATTTTGACCATCAGATTCAATGGCAATTTTCCGGCTACACATAGGAGTAATAATCAACGGCTGGACTGTAGCTAAATCTAAGGGAATCTCAAAAATAAATTTACTCCCCACACCCATAGTGCTATCAACTGTAATATCTCCTCCCATCAACTGCACAAATTTTCGACTAATTGGCAATCCTAACCCGGTTCCTTCCTGAGAATATTTACCCGTTTCTGTTTGCACAAAAGCATCAAATAAAGCATCGATTTCCTGGGGGGAAATTCCTGGGCCTGTATCTTCAACTATAAACTGCATCAGTACAGTATTAGAATCTGTATGAGCTTCTTTAGGTGTCGGTAGAGTCTTAGTGTATAATGTCACTTCCCCGGCGGTCGTAAATTTAATAGCATTGGCGAGTAAATTGATTAAAACTTGTCGCAGCTTTTTCTCATCACCTAACAGATACCGAGGCAAATCTAAGGGGCGATTAATATTTAATACAATATCTTTATGGGCAGCTTTTAACTTAAACATTTCCTCCAGGGTTTCCAGAAGCCTATGCAGGTCAAAATGATTCATTTCTAAAGTGATTTTTCCCGCTTCAATTTTGGATAAATCCAGAATATCATTAATGAGTTCTAGGAGGTGTTCACCACTGCGATTAATAATTGCTAATTCCTGGGAACCTTCAGCAAATATGGGGTTATCAGACATCAATTGACTAAACCCCAGAATCGCATTAAGGGGGGTTCTTAATTCATGGCTCATATTCGCTAAAAATGTACTTTTGGCACGGTTCGCAGCATCGGCGGCGCGTCTGGCTTCTTCTAGGGCAATATTTTGGGTAGCTAGTTTCAGTCTTTGTTGTTTTTCTCGTTCTAATAAATTGGCTTGGGCGAGGGCTATTCCCATTTTAGCAGCTACTGATTCTAAAAGGTCGATTTCTTCATCTGTCCAGGTGCGACTGTTGCTACATTGACTTAGATAAATTGCGCCGTTGGGTTGACTGCGATAGGATGTGCGAATAGCTAAAAGAGATTGGATCTCAAATTGCTGGCAAAACTCTAAGGCTCCTTGTAGGTTTTTATCTGTGTTAATATTTTCGTGAGTGATGGCGATATCCTGACTAAGAATCCTATCAATATAGGGATAATCTTCGAGGGGATATTCCTGATTTAAAATCGGGGGATACTCGCATTTTAAATATTCGGCAACGGCTTTAATTTGGGGTGTGGGGCTAGATAAATAAGTGTAAATCGTACAGCGATCGACTCCGAAAGTTTGACCAATACGGTTGGCTGCAGTTTGAAAAATTTGCTGGGGATCTAGGCTAGATCTGAGTTCCTCCGTGATTTGTCGCAGCAGTCTTTCCCTCTCAAATTGGCGGCGGAGAGCTTCTTCCGCTCGACGGCGATCTGTGATATCATTACTGCTAGAAAGTAGACATTCTTGGCTGTTTAAATTAATGATATCTGCCGAAACTAATCCGCTTCTAATCTCGCCATTTTTAGTTCTAAATTCTAGTTCAAAGTTGCGGACTTGACGATTTTGGGCTATAAGATCTAACATCTCTGACCGTTGCTCAGAATATACCCATAGGTTGAGTTCGTCCAGGGTGCGATTGATAATTTCTTCCGCATTGTATCCGGTGACTAGGCAAAAACTTTCATTAACTTCTAGGTGAATACCATCATCAAGACGACTAATTGTAATGGGGTGAGGGGCTGCATGAAAGGCTGTCGAAAATTTTTGTTCTGACTCCCTAAGTGCAGCTTCTGCAGCTTTACGTTCTCGGACTGCGGCTTCGGCAATTTTAACTTTTTGCTCGAGTTGTTGAGTACGTTCGGCAACTTTTTGTTCTAATCTATAGGAGTATTCCTGAAGTTGACTATAGGAAAGTTTTAATTGTCCCCGCATTTGTTTAAAAGACCTAGCCAGGGTGCGGAGTTCTTGAGTGCAACTATTTCCAACTTTCTGATTCCAGTTACCCCTAGATAGGGCGTTAGCCGCTTTTGCTAAATCGATAATGGGGCGAGTAATCCACTCTCCGGTCATCCATCCTATGGCGATCGCTACTGCTAAAGCAATCACCGATAATCCCATGGTAAGGCGGGTATTATTTTGGATATTTTGCATAAAATCGGCTTCGGGAATCACCACCACAATCAACCATGTTAAACCTCGTTCATCCCGAAAAGGTAGCAGTTTTATATATTGAGTTTCACCATTAAATGGGATTTTTCTAAAATAAGAATTATCGATGCGATCAAATCTATCAAATTCATCTTTTAAATATTTACTGATTTCTTGAATTAAAGGGTTTGCACTAACTAAAGCAGCCTTTCTAATTATGCGATCGTCTTCCTGTGTAAACAGGGGTTCTGAGGTAGAACTTGCTACTAATAAACCTTCATGATCAATAATAAATGCCTTTCCCATTTCTCCCATATCTAAACTATTCAAAACTTGACCAATATAAGACAGACTGATGACAATACTCATGACTCCATCAGCTTCCGTGGAATCAGGGGAAGAAGAAATAATTTGACTAGCACTAATTTGCAGAATTGGGGGGGGTTCAAACCGGGTATAAATTGGGCTCCAAACAGGTTTATCAGTGCCGATCGCCACCCGATACCAGGGTCGTAGACGAGGATCATAATCGGGATCAATATAATCTGGTGGTTGCCTATTAATTGCCTCTAAGCTATTGTAGCGATATAAATCAAAGTTGGTAGATGCCCCAGCAATTCCTACTTGTAATTGACCATCTTTAGTGCGGGAAGTTGAGCGATATTCTCCCTGTTCATTACCAATAGAAATAATATCAATTGATTCAAAAAACTTGGCTTTTCTCCAGAAATACAATTCCCATCCTGATAAATCTTCAATATCTAATAATCCCAAAGCTACCGCATCTTGGATATCCTGACCTACTATAAAAGGAATTTCTAAGTAGTGAGTTATATTTTCTTCAATGCGATTTACAATTTCGACAATCAACCGATGGGCTAAATCATCAACGGCTTTCTGTCCGTTTTTGAAAGACAGATATCCCACGACACCAACAGTGGCAAAAATTTGGACTACAAAAGGGATAACTAACAGTCCCCGCAGCGATATTTTAGAGGATATCCCGGTAATTAAGCGACGACGGATAGACCACATTTTGGGGATACGCATCATAGCTAGGTGAGTGATTATATGATATAATAGGGGAAGTTGAGAGCTAATTTTAGTCCCAACTTCCCTATCTATAAACTATCAGGTTTTAGCCTAAACTGCATTCAAGCCTAACATTCCTTTGAGGGTAAAGTAGGTAAATAAGAAGACACTTATCAGTAAACCTAACAGGGCGATCGCTGTCACGGGACGGTTTAAAAGAGGTTTGAGACGTTCAAACAGGAAATAAAAAATCCCCAGAGTAAAGGTGATCAGGTAGCGGGGATAGCGGGATACATTCTGAAAAAAGTCTTGCATAGGTTAATCTAATTAAATGGCTAGGGAGTGACATCAGTATACCATTATAATTAATTAACTGGGCAACTGTTGCTAGTTGCCCCTAGGGATGTCGTCAAAAATTGGGTTAATTTAGGCGATCGCCTGATTCGAGATCAAACCAGTGCATCTGTTTTCGAGATAGGCTTAATTTTACCTGTTCACTTTCCCAAAGTAGGTCAGCCGGAATCACCGCCCGCAGAGTTTGTTCAGAGCCGTTAATGCGGACACTCAAAAGTTTTTCTTTCCCCAAGTCTTCAATTAAATAGACCTGTCCTTCAACTAGATCGGCATCGGCTTCTTCTCCTAAAGATACATCCTCTGGACGAATCCCAAAAACCACAGCTTTTGGGGAAGTTTGTAAATAAGGTAAAGTTAAACCAAACTCTCCTAAAATTGCCTGATTGTCGTGACAGTCTAAGGTTAATAAATTCATTTGAGGACTCCCCACAAATCCGGCTACAAACCGATTAGCCGGCTGCATATAAATCTCAGTAGGAGAGGCTAACTGCTGCAAATACCCATCATAAAGTACCGCAATTTTACTAGAAAGAGTCATGGCTTCCGTTTGGTCATGGGTGACATAAACCACAGGTTTTTGTTGAGATTCAAATAACTGTTTGAGGTCGGCGCGGACTTGTTCCCGCAACAGCGCATCCAAATTACTCAGAGGTTCATCTAACAGGAAAACATCAGGGTTACGCACTAGCGATCGGGCTAAAGCCACCCGCTGACGCTGACCCCCCGAAAGTTGTCCGGGTTTACGCTCTAATAGATGTTGAATTCCCAAACGGTTCGATACATCATTAACCCGTTTTTCAATTTCTATGCTATCAACTTTCCGCAATTTCAAAGAGGTTGAAATGTTTTCATAAACCGTCATGTGAGGATATAACGCATAACTCTGAAATACCATCGCCATATTGCGTTTACCAGGGGGAATATTGGTTAAATCTTCTCCCCCTAAAATTACCTGACCCTGGGTGGGTTCATCTAACCCAGCAATCATCCTTAATAGGGTTGATTTCCCACAACCAGAGGGACCCAGAAGAGTGAGAAACTCCCCATCATTAACATTAACACTTACATCTTTAACGGGGATGACATTATGAGCGAATTGTTTACGCAGGTTTTTGAGTTCTAATTTAGCCATGATTTCGATAATTACAGAACAGTGATTGAGGTGATTTTAGCCTTTGACAGCGCCGGCTGTGATTCCTTGAACAATACGACGTTGGAACATTAACACTAAAATAACCAGGGGAATAGTTCCAGTTACGGTAGCAGCAGCAATAGGACCATAGGGGATTTCAAAAATAGATGCACCTCCAATTTGTGCAACGGCTACCGGAATGGTATACATTTCTTCGCGGCTGATAAAGGTGAGAGCAAAAATAAACTCATTCCAGGCGAAAATAAAGGTGAGAATTCCGGTGGTTACTAAAGCAGGTATGGTCATGGGTAGAACTATCTGTAACAGCATCCCAACGGTTCCATATCCGTCAATTTTGGCGGAGTCTTCTAGGTCTTTTGGTAGTTGTTGGAAAAAACTTCTCAAGACCAAAATTGTCAGGGGTAAATTAATGGCAGTGTAGGGGATAATTAGGGCGATGTAGTTGTTACCTAATCCCATAAATTTGACAATTTCCAGCAACCCTAAAAATAGGAGAACATAGGGAAACAAACTGATAATTAGGACAAAGCCGAGGATCACATTTTCTCCGGGTATTTTTAATCTAGTTAGGGTGTAGGCGGCGGGGGCCCCAACTCCTAAACATAGAAAGGTTGAAATGAGCGAAACTAAAGCACTATTAAACACATAGCGCAGAAAGTGCCAGCCTAAACTTTGATAGTGTTGAAAGGTGAGTTGATCCAGACTGGGAAAATAAACATTGGGAATGGTGGAAATAGATTCATTGGTTTTTAAAGAAGTTAGCAACTGCCATAACACGGGCGCTAGACAAAATATGATGGTGAGAATCACACCTATCCACAGAAAAATCCGACCCCAGTTGATTTGGCTTTTGCTATCAGTTTCTGAGGATTGATTAGCAACGGTCATTGATTATTTACCTCCCATAACATTTAAGCGAGTTCTTGATAGGAAAAAGGCAGCGATCGCCACAGCTAAAATCAGCAGTAAAAAGGTGACTACAACTAAGGCAGCACCATAGCCAAAATCCAGATATCGGCGCACCGTAGCATAGATATAAATAGACACGGTTTCTGTAGCCCCACCGGGTCCCCCGCCAGTCATGACTTGCACCAAGTCAAAAATACCAAATGCTTGGGCAAACCGAAACAGTAAAGCAATGATAATTTGAGGCATAACTAAGGGGATGGTAATTTGCCAAAAACTCTGCCACTGGTTAGCGCCATCAATAGCATGGGCTTCGTATAAATCACTAGAAATCGACTGCAAACCAGCTAGGAGAATAATGGCAATAAAAGGGGTGGTTTTCCACACATCAGCGATAATCATAGCTAACATGGCGCGGGTAGGATCGCCTAGCCAAGTAATGGGGCTATCAATGAATCCTAAGCGGGTCAGAATATCATTAACTACCCCATACTGATCATTAAAAATCCACGCCCAAGCTAACCCCATCACGGCTGTAGGTAACGCCCAAGGAATTAGGGAAGATGTGCGGACAAAACCTCGCCCAAAAAAGGCTTGATTTAGCACTAATGCGATGCCCATACCAATCACCAATTCTAAGAAAATAGAGATGATGGTAAAAACGCTAGTATTCCACATGGTTTGCCAAAATCGACCATCTCCAATTAGGCGCTGATAGTTGGATAATCCCGCAAAAATTGGTTGTAATTGAGTGCCTAAATTATTGGTAAATAAACTCAACCAAAATGCCCTACCTATCGGATAAATAAACACAAAGCCAAGAATTATCAAAGCTGGTGCTATTAAGATCCATCCGGTGAGTTTCTCTTGGCGTTCCATCTGATTGTTAATTCTTTCATTCATGATTAATTAGTTATCGATTCAACAAGGCGCGGGTTTCATTGGAGGCAGCTTGCATGGCTTGTTCTGGGGTTCTGCTTCCGGTTAGGGCGGCGCTGAGATACCGTTGCAAAATATCAGAAGCCTGGGCATATTGAGCGATCGGAGGCCTTAAAACTGGGTTCTGCACTACTTCCAATAAGTTGGGAAGATAGGGAAACTTCTCGACTAATGGCGGGTCATTAAATAGAGATATTCTGGAGGGAACATAACCAGTTTCTAAAAAATATTTGCGCTGAACTTCTGGTTTATTAAAGAAGTTGATAACCGCCCAGGCTTCGTCTTTATGGCGAGAAGTGGAGGCAATGCCAAATCCCCAACCTCCTAAACAAGCACCACTATTTTTACCGGGGGCGTGTACCATTGGTTTAATGGCAAAATTTCCGGCTATGTCTGAGTTGGAGGCGAGGGAATAAACATAAGGCCAGTTTCTTAAAAAGGCAGTATTACCACTTTCAAATAGGCGGCGGGTTTCTTCTTCGGCGTAGGTGGTAACTCCAGGGGGAGAAATGTTTTTGGTAATGGTATCTCGGAGAAATTGCACAGCGGCGATCGCTTCCGGTTTATCTAACCCGACTTCTTGGGTATCTGGGTCGATCCAAAATCCTCCAGAACCTTCTAAAATTTCGGTAAACATAGCCGATAAACCTTCATATTGTCTACCTTGCCACAAATAACCCCATTGGGCTAAATCTTCTTCTTGTAGCCTTTGGGATATCTCTATTAATTCATCGAAAGTGTCCGGAGGTTCTGCGCCAATTTTTTCTAATAAATCAGTCCGATAATACAGCATTCCTCCGTCTGTACGGAAAGGCATTCGGTAAAGTTTATCTTGATAGCGTCCCCCGTCAATATCCCCTTCTAAATACGCCTGTAACTGTCCTGGAGTCACCCGATTCGATAAATCAGATAACCACCCGGCTGCTGCAAACTTTTGTACCCAAACGATATCCATATAAGCGAGATCGTAGGGAGAATCTCCGAGTAAAAAAGCCGAGGTATATAGGTCTTCGACTAAATTGGTGTTATTGGGGCCGCTGATGACTTCTAGGCGGATATTTTCGTGGTTTTCATTAAAGTCTTTAACCAGGGGTTGCCATTGGGCTGCTTCCAAGGCTTGGACTAACACCCTCACGGTTACGGGTTGTTGGCTAAAGGCGGGAATAATAACGCACAATACCGCTAATAAACTGGCGATCGCTAATCCCAAATTTCGCCAAAATCTCGAATATTTTAGATGAAGTAAGCGGCTATTGATTTGACGATTAATTCTGTGTTTCTGTAACATTACTAAATTTTTGCAATTGACAACCGGAAACAATCCCTATATCTGGAGATAGACCTGATTTACCCTGGTATCAAATGCAGGTTAGAGTTCACTTGGGTTATGATTATACAAATTTTTGAGGATTATGGCAAGGCAACTTTAGATTACTTAATATTTAGGGGGTGGCCATCGGAAAATTTCTGTATAATCTGACACACATCAGATTGATTGATGCTATTAATCTTTAAGGTAAGATAATATCACCTAATTAAAAAATATTTTTAGCCATTAATTATCATCTGGCGATCGCTGACCCAACCACTAGAATAAAAATTAGATTGACTTATAGACACGAGGCTAGTAAAATCTTCTGAAGATTAATTAATCAGACCTTGATAATTTAGGAAAGACCAGTGTTAGACATTAAACTGATTCGGGAAAATTCACAAGAGATTCAACAACGCCTCAACCGTCGAGGAAACTATGACCTAGAAGCCATCTTAGAATTAGATGAAAAACGGCGGGAACTTGAACAGCAACGCATTCAACTAGAAACCCGCAGCAACGAGATCGGTAAACTTGTAGGAGAAAAAATCAAATCTGGAACCGACCCCAAAGGGCCAGAAATTCAAGCATTGAGGGAAGAAGGACAGCAAATCAAGTCCCAGTTAAGTGACTTAGAACCCCAAGAAAAAGACCTAGAATCGCAAATTACTAGCCTATTACTTCCTTTACCAAACCTTCCTAGTGACACCACCCCAGAGGGAAAAAGTGAAGCCGAAAATGTGGAAGTACGCCGCTGGGGAGATGAATATAAACTCCAAAATGCCGAGATTTTACCCCATTGGGAAATCGGAGAAAAGCTAGGAATTCTTAACTTTGAACGAGGGGTAAAGATTGCCCAAAGTCGTTTTGTTAGCTTAGTGGGGGCTGGCGCGGCATTAGAACGCGCATTAGTTCAATTTATGCTGGATACCCACACAGCTAATGGCTATTTAGAAGTTATACCACCCCTGCTAGTGAATAGTATATCTTTAACTGCTACAGGTCAATTACCTAAATTTGCGGAAGAAAGTTTTAAATGTGCTGATGACGATTTATGGTTAATTCCTACTTCAGAAGTTCCGGTAGTTAACCTATATCGTGATGAAATTTTAGAAAGTGAACAACTCCCCATTTATCACTGTTCATTTACTCCCTGTTTTCGGCGGGAGGCGGGAAGCTATGGAAAGGATACCAGAGGTCTAATTAGACTGCATCAGTTTAATAAAGTGGAATTGGTGAAATTAGTACACCCAGAGACTTCGGAGTTAGAACATGAAAAATTAGTGGCGGATGCTGAAGGTATTTTACAGGCTTTAAAATTACCCTATCGTGTGATAGAATTGTGTACGGGAGATTTGGGATTTGCAGCAGCTAAATGTTATGATTTAGAAGTATGGCTACCTTCAGCAGGAACTTACCGAGAAATTTCGAGTTGTTCTAATGTTAAAGATTTTCAAGCCAGACGTGCCAATATTCGGTTCCGGGAAGCCAAAGGCGACCCCAAGAAAAAGAAAAAGAAAACGGAGTTTGTTCATGCTTTAAATGGTTCGGGATTGGCGGTTGGACGAACTATGGCTGCCGTTTTAGAAAACTATCAGCAGCCGGATGGAAGCGTTAAGGTTCCGGAGGTTTTACAGCCTTATTTGGGGCGAGAGGTTTTGTAAAATTTGGCTGGTATGTTAACTTAAAAAAAAGAGTGGGGTTTTGCTTAGGCTTAACCCCAAGATAAAAATTAACTTGTTTCTGAATATCAGCTATTGGTAAAATTTGGTTAGTGAATTGTAAAGATCACCATGAATTTTAAAACACGAATTAGCGAATTTACAGGTTCAATTAATTCTTTAACCATAATCTCAACCATAGACATTCTTCAGCGAGACATAATAATGATACCAGTAAAAATTAGGGAAAGTCCGATCCACTGATTCAAATCAAATCTTTCACCAAATAGTAAATTTCCGGCGATCGCAATTAAAGTAAAGCTAATTCCGGCAAAAATTGGATAAGCAGTCGAAACCGGAAGCTGATCTAATGCTTTCGCAAATAAAATCACATTAACTCCATAGACCATAATGCCACCGATAAACCAGGGAGAAAGCAACAGAGTTAACAAACTTGGATCGGTAGCTACCAGTCGCGATTTTTTTAACAGCAGACTACCGACACAGTTATTAATTGCTGCCAAAATCAAAAATCCCCAACCACTTAAATAAAAATTCATAGGATACCATTTAACCTAATTTATTCTAGCCATTTAGTGTTAATGACTCTGCCGCCAGAGTAATAACCTACTTCCCCAGGTTGAATCCTGTCTTTTATTTGAATGCGAAAAGATTGCATAGTCTGAAAATCCACATCAGAAATTATAAAGTTTTGGGTTTCTAATCTTTGGTCAAAGGGAATATGCACATTCATAAAATAAGTACCGGGTGATAATAGTTTAACCCAGTATTCTCGATCGCCAATGCGGTTAATATTTAAAGCATTCGAGGGATTAATCAAATTGTTAAATGTGGCATTGTTGAGTAATTCAATTTCTGACTCTGCAAAAAGTTGGCCAGCAGCATATAAGCCATTGCGATAAATATAGACTCCATTTAAGTTGTCTGGTATATTAATTAAAAACATTCTGCGTCCTTGGATTTCCTGATCAATGCTTTCAATTACTTGTTTAGCTATGTTCCCGGCTAAATTCCAGTTTTGATTAAAGCTATACAAATAATAAGATAAAATGATTGATATAATCATGAATTGAATAGCTAAAAGTACACGAAATCTAGCCAGAGAAACACCAATAACTAATACCAATAAAATCACCAAAAATGCCGATGGTAAATATAGGAGTCTTTCCCCTTCTGTATTGGACAAGGAAATGCGAATATTAATCACAGGTAATAAAGAAGTGCCAAATAATCCTAACAAAAGAATTGCTAATTTTGCAATTAATATATAAACCCCTTGTCGGCACAAACAGACGACCACAAAAGTACAAATAATGGTCATGAATATGGCAAAAAATATCACCCAGTTTTCTTCTGGAATATTAGGAAGTGGGGGAATGATAATTCTGAGGCTAGAAGCCAAACCTCGCTGGATAATGTCAAGATTAAAGTTGGTGTGAACCCCGCTTCCGTAGCCTCCTAAAAATTGTCTAATTCCCAAGTATCTTAGCCCCAAATAAATTGGCAAAACCGAGGCATACATTAGCGGCAAATATAGTATTTTTAATAAATTAATATAATTGTTTTTATTCAGGTAATTATATAATTCATATAACAATACTAATTCTGGGTAAATAATGACTGATTCTTTGGATAGTAAACCCAGAAAAAATAGGATATATGATATAAAAAATAATCGGTTATTGTCGGTTTCTTTATATTTAAGATAACCACAAAATGCCGCCAAGCCAAAGCAAGTAGCGACGAGATCGGATCTGGCTGATATCCAGGTAACAGCTTCAACATGACTATGAAGAATAATGAAAATAAAGCCGGAGACTAGGGAGAAAATATTAATTAATTTTCCGGCTAGATCTGCACCCCTAAACAACAGCCGAGACATTGCATAAACCAGAAAAGCATTTAAGCCATGGAAAAATAAGTTGGTGAGGTGATAACCAAGGGGGTTCAGTTCCCACAGTTGATAATCAGCAAATAGAGTTAGGGAAATTAGGGGACGAAAAAACACATCTGGTGGGGTTGTCCAGACACCAAATACACCTCTGGTTTTGATTTGATAAATCCAGTTAAAATCATCCGATAAGAAAAAAGAGTTGATGATGTTTCCATAGGCGATCGCTGTTAAAATCCAGCCAGAAATTAAAGTGATTGCGTGCCATTTTAACCAGGAATCCGTCTGGTTTTGGGATTTTATCATTTTGTTTAAAACCAATTAGAACTTTATTTTAACATCAAATTCATGGTCAGTATACCCATAAAAATTGACGGCAAATTACCCCGATAGCCAGCTATTAAGATATTAATAGTTCCAGCCAATTCTACTGACTAAAATTAATAGAAAATCGCTGTCCTTCGATAGTTCCAGCCACAAAAATAGAACTAATCTCATTGTGGGAATTATAGCGAATATTGGCAGTTCCGATAACTCCGGGAATTGTCGCCCCAGTAATTGTCATCTCCAAACCAGAAGCCGTTTCGCGGGCTATATTACCCGTTAACTTGACCGGATTTTCCCGACTATCCCAAAAGGTTAGTTCAGCATTACCACTGCTATCAACATTAATAGAGGCGGCGGTAATAGATTCTTGAAAGCGACTATTAACGGAATAAATCCCACTACCAGTTTGACTAAGTTGCAATTCTCGGCGGGTAGTTTGGGCGCGCGCCATAGGTGTTGGCATCACGGTTAAAGACCCAGGGGATACCCCTACCAAAATTCCTAGCATAATTAGCCAAAATCGGTGAATATTCATGGTTATTTTTTTCTGCAAAACTTACCCAACAAGCGATCGCCATTAGGGACAGAACCCCTAATCATCAGATCCATTTATTGACCACTATCTGTCAATCTATTTTATACTGCATCAACCTCAAATGATAAAATTTGCGGTATGATATACAATTTAGCACTGGTAGGACATCAGATGATTGACCAACTTTTAGATGGACGGTATCAGATCCTAGAGATAATCAGGTCGGGGGAATTTGGGAGTACCTATCTAGCCAAAGATACCCGTCGCCCTGGGGAACCTATATGCTTTGTCAAGCATCTACGATTTTTGGTAGAAGATCCCCAATTATTTAAGAATACTTACCGTCGCTTTCAACAGGAAGCCGAGGTTCTAGAAAAGTTATCCCACCACGACCAAATCCCCCAACTGCTGGCTTATTTTGAACAAAACCAGGAATTTTATCTGGTCGAATCCTATATAAATGGACAGTCCCTAGCCCAGGAAATTTTACCCGGTCAACCTTTATCAGAAAATTCGGTAATTGCCATCGTCTCAGAAGTTCTAGAAATCCTGAATTTTGTTCATGATCAAGGAGTAATTCACCGGGATATTAAACCTAGTAATCTGCTGAGGCGGGATGCAGATCAAAAAATTATGTTATTAGATTTTGGGGCGGTTAAAGAAATTGGTTTTCACCAAAATAATAATCCTCCTACGGCGAGAATTGGCACTTTAGAATATATGCCCATCGAGCAATTCGAGTGTAATCCTCGCTTGAATAGCGATATTTATGCCCTGGGAATGATTGCTATTCAAGCATTAACTGGAATGGCAGCTTATGAATTACGAAAAATTCGAGAAAATCATCCGACCAATGCTGGGGAATTATTCTGGCGAGATTTAGCCATTGTTAGTCCTGAGTTTGCCGAGATTATCGATCGCATGGTTAAACCAGACTACCGAGAAAGATATCAGTCAAGCGAGGTAGTTTTGGCAGATATTAATAATCTCAGTAATCCTTCTCAAACTGATGCCAATAAACTCGAAAGATACCGAGAAGAAGTTAAGCGCATCGGCAATTATGAAGGGGAAATATCAGTAGTAGGTCGCCAAATTTTAGAAGAGCTACGAGTGAGTTTACAAATCTCCGAACCCCAAGCCAAAGCCATGGAAGACGAGATTCTTAATCCTTACCGTCGAGATCACCAGAAAGGCGATCGCTATCAACAAGCCCTGACCGAAGCCATTATACAGCAATATCCATTAGCCAAGAAAACCAGAGCAGAATTAGACCGACTGCAAAAAATGTTGGGAATTTCTGATCAGGATATGGCTATCATTGAAGCCAATATTTTACAATACCCGTTAACCAGAGAAACCAGAGAAGAATTAAGGCGACTTCAGCAGTTATTAGGTCTTTCCGATGATCATGTAGCTTTGATAGAGGCTCAAATTTTACCGGAATCTTGGTTAAATCAGATTTTAAGCAAATTAAATCCCGATCGCGATCGTCTTCTGTCCTGGCGTTGGGGATTTGTCATTAGTGGAATTATCATAGCTATTATCGGTTTAGGTTGGGGATTATATCAATATAATAACTGGATACAATCCCGAGCACAAGCCGATATTAAAGAACAACTTGATACCGAAAAAATTGACTATATTCAGTCATTATTAGCCGCCAATAACTATCAAGATTGTATTACCGCTGCCCAAACTTTTCCAGAGTCTTCACCTCAGTATGCTGTCGCCCAGGAGTTACTCAGCCAATGTCAAGATGTGATTAGCTGGAAACAAGCAAAAGTTAACACATTCCCCATTCATACAGCCGCCGTCCAGTCAGTTGCTGTCAGTCCTGATGGCAGGATAATTGCTAGTGGCAGCCGAGATAACACCACCAGACTTTGGCATATAGAAACCGGGGAAGTGCTGCAAAATTTTGTAGGCAATTCATCAGCTATTCTCTCCGTAGATTTTAGTAACGATGGCTTATCATTAGCAGCCGGAACTCAACTATCTCAGGTGATAGAATGGAATCTGGAAACCATTGAATGGTATCCCCCATTAGTCGGAGGCTCTCCCATTGAAGCTATACAAATTAGCCCTGATAATAGAGCGATCGCCACCGGAAGTGCCGATGGTAATGTGCGAGTGTGGAATCGGAGAACTGGGTTAATTTTATATAACAACAATCAGCATTCGACTATTGTGTATTCCGTCGCCTTCACCCCCAATGGTCGTTGGTTGGTTACGGGTTCAGGGGATGGCAATATTCATATTATTGATTGGCAGATAGATCAGTTACGCCATAGATTCCCAGCACATACCGGAGAAGTGCGATCGCTTGCGATTACTCCTGATGCTCTGCAAATTATCAGTGGTGGTACAGATAACAATATCAAAATTTGGAACCTAAGAACAGCAGAAGAAGTGATAACTTTAACAGGTCATAGAGGCGCAGTTCTTTCCGTAGCTGTCAGTCCAGATGGGACACAAATTGCTAGTAGTAGTCGGGATAGAACCGTCAAAATTTGGAACTTAAAAACTGGGGAATTACTTAATACTTTAACTAACCCTCAAGCCGTAGTTAATTCTCTAGTTTTTGGTATTAACTCCGCCACCTTAATCGGAGGCACTCAGGATGGAACAGTTGTAGTCTGGCAGCGATAATCTGGCGTTATGGGGGGGTTCACCATCAGGATTTTAGCCCTGGGGGGGGGTGGCAACGACAGACCATTACCCGTAGGGGTATCCAGTCCCCTATACCATCTGAATTGTTGCCGGAAACCCAAGCATTGAAGAGGATTGTAGGCTGCCAAACTTTTTGGTATAAGTCTCTCAAAAATTTGCCACAATTTTAGATGTAAATTTTCTCATCAATATGATATTGTAGTAACAGAACTAGTATATTTGAGATAATCAGAACATCAGGGCGTCTACTTACTACATATCTATCTGAGTCTACTAGACCCGGATAAACTATCGGAAAACGGTTGTAACAATTATAGTGTTACTGTCTACCGGTTGAATTTACATCAGTATTTATATGGATCATGATTGACCAACTTTTAGACAGACGGTATCAAATCCTAGAAGTTATTGAGTCTGGGGATCTAGGTAGTACGTTTTTAGCAAGAGACACCCGTCGCCCAGGGGAATGCCTCTGCTTTATCAAACATTTGCGACTTTTGGTAGAAGATATCAAGCTGCTGAATATTGCCCGTCGTCGGTTTCGCCAGGAAGCCAAGATTCTGGAAAAATTATCTAGACATGATCAAATTCCGCAACTTTTAGCTTATTTTGAGGAAAACGAAGAATTTTATCTAGTGGAGTCTTACACTCCTGGTCATCTCCTCTCTGATGAATTTTGGCCCGGTCATCCCCTATCAGAAAACCTGGTAATTCAGATAATTTACGATGTCCTAGAAATCCTGACTTTTGTCCATAGATTCGGAGTAATTCACCGAGATATTAAACCTAGTAATTTACTCAGGCGAGACTCGGACGGAAAGTTAATGCTATTGGATTTTGGGGCGGTTAAAGAAATTAGTTTTAGCCAAAATCATAACCCCCCCACAGGTCCGATTGGAACCATAGAATATATGCCTATTGAGCAGTTCGAGTGTAACCCCCGCCTCAATAGCGATATTTATGCCGTGGGTATGGTCGCTATTCAAGCCTTAACCGGACTTCCTAGTTATGAATTATCACAACTGCGAGAAAATTATCATACTAACCCAGGACAGTTGTTCTGGAGGCATTTAACTATTGTTAGTTCCGAATTTGCCGACATTATAGATCGCATGGTGCAGTTGGACTATCGGGAAAGGTATCAATCGGCGGAAGAGGTTTTAACTGCTTTGCGAACCATGGGCGATCGCAGTCCCACCGATTTTAGTAAACTCCAAACTTACCGAGAAGAAATACAACGCTGCGCTAGTCATAAAGGTGATATTTCCGTAGTTGGTAGGCAAATTTTGGAGGAACTGCGAGTCACTTTAGAAATATCCAAGGAAGAAGCAGAAGCCTTAGAAGATGAAATACTTAATCCCTATCGTAAGTATCGTGAGAAGGGAGAACGTTACGAACAGGCATTAATAGCAGCAGTTAAACAGCAATATCCTTTTAGTGCTGAAACGCAAAGTGAACTAGATAGACTCAAGGAATTGTTAGGTATTTATGATGAAGATGTCGAGGTGATTAAATCTCATGTCTTACCCAAATCTGGGTGGAGTAAAATCTTAGATATCTTTGGAGATAATCCCCGTACTGAAGTGGCTAATAAACAGCCTAAATCATCCGTCGCTTTTCGTCCGCGCCCGTCTTTTTGGTTGGTGATTGGGGGTATTTCTTTGGCGATCGCTATGTTACTTTTCCTGTTGTATCAATATCAAAGATGGCAACAGTTACAACTAACCAGAGCCAATCAACAACAACTTTATAGCCAACAGTTTGAGACAGTCGCCGATTTGGTACAAGCGGGAAACTACCAAGGTTGTATTACCCAAGCCCAACAAATTCCCGAATCTTCTAGCTATCATCCCCAAGCACAGACAGTGCTTGAACAATGCCAAAGTGTGGTTAATTGGAAACAGGCAGACCTAACGACTTTGGCAGGTCATACAGCCCCTGTAATGTCAGTAGCAGCTAGTAATGATGGAGAAATAATTGCTAGTGGCAGTCGGGATAATACTATCAAACTCTGGAATACACAAACCGGGGAAAATATCTCCACACTCACCGGAGATGGATCGGCTATTCTGTCCGTCAACTTTAGTAGTGATGGCATTGAATTAGCATCAGGGACGGAATTTTGGCGGATTCTGGAATGGAATTTACAAACCCGAGAATTGTATTTACCATTGGAACACTCAGCCCCAATTTTGACAGTACAAATTAGCCCTAATAATAGAAATATTGCTTCTGGCAGTGCTGATAATACTGTGCGAGTTTGGGATCGCCGTACCGGACAAGTTTTGTATAACCATACTCAACACTCAGAAACAGTTTATGCGCTGGCTTTTAGTCCTAATGGTCGCTGGCTGGTGACGGGTTCAGGCGATCGCACTGTTCATGTTATTGATTTAGAAATGCGTGAGTTACGCCACCGTTTACAAGGACATAACGGAGAAGTCCGAGCCGTGGCTATTACTCCTGATGGTCAAAATATCATCAGTGGTAGTAGTGATAATACCATAAAAATTTGGGACTTACAAACCGGACAAGAAACCATAACCCTCACAGGTCATCAAGGGGAAATTCTCTCCGTAGCCGTCAGTCCCGATGCCTCTCAAATTGCCAGTAGTAGTGGCGATCGCACTGTCAGAATTTGGAACCGAGCCACCGGAGAGCTACTGAATACCTTAACAGATATTCCCGCCGTCATTAACTCCGTATTTTTCCTTAATGATGACACCTTAATAGGAGGCAGTCAAAACGGAACCGTTGCTATATGGAGGAGACAGCAATCATGAAAAGACTACCCATTGATGATGGGCTATCAACTATCAACTTAATCCTTGATATATGGCAGTTAACTTAGCTTCTAGTTCCGGCGATTTTGCCGTGAAATGAATGTAAAAATGACCTGGTTCTGCTGGATATTCTAACACCTTAGCATAGACATCTTCCGCACCAGAACCGCACATATCACTACTAAAATTCAGCTTAATGTTAGTCATAGGTAAAGGTAAATAAGCCTCATCCTCTGACTCAGCTTGAACCTTAGCTTCCCGCGCCGACAATTCCACAATAGTACCAGAAAAGACATTTTCCCCGACGTGCTTTCCTTCCAAAACCGTATATTGTAAAGAGATGGGTTCTGGTAGGACCACAAATAACTCTTTTTCCCTTTTTAAATACAAGTTATAAGGTACACCCACTCCTCCCAATTCATAAATGGTAATCGGTTTTTGTACCCCCTTGGGTTGCACCTGTTTTTCTCCGGTAATTCTCGCCATTCTCCCTACCGCTTCTAGGGTAGATTCAGAAATCAGAATTTGTCCCCCCGTGGTGTAAGATTCAATCCGATAAGTTAAATTAACATTCTTACCCACCACCCCATATTTAGTTCGTTTTTCTGAACCAATATTACCAACTACCACCTCTCCCGTATGCACCCCAATTCCCATCTCTAAATTAGCATAACCCCAAGCCTTCATAGTTTGGTTAATTGACTCCATAGCCAACTGCATAGCCACCGCACAGGCGATCGCTCGCTGCGGGTCATCTTCCCGGACATTAGGCGCACCAAATAGCACCAAAATCCCATCACCCATAAACTCATCAATGGTCCCATTATAATGAGTAATAATATCCGCCATAGTTGACAGATAAAAATTCAGAATCTTGACGACTTCTTCAGGATTTAAACGTTCAGAAGTTGCCGTAAATCCTCGCAAATCCGAAGTTAAAATCGTGATAGTCCGTCGTTCTCCCCCCAACTGCAAACGCTCATGACTTTCTAGCAAATTTGCCACCACTTCATCAGTTACATATCGCCCAAAAGTCTTGCGGATATGAGCCTTTTCGGTGCGTAGTTTTTTAATGCGAATGTGGGTTTTAATCCGCGCCAGCAACTCCTCTTTATTCAGCGGTTTAGATAAATAATCATTCGCGCCTAATTCCAGTCCCACCACTAAATCAGAAATCCGATTTTTCGCCGTTAACATCATAATTGGCAGTTGATGAGGTGGCCAATCTTCCCTAATTTTTTCCGTCACTTCATAACCAGTCATGCGAGGCATCATCACATCCAATAAAATCAGATCGGGAATAAAACCGGACTCTAAAATTTTCAGGGCTTCCATACCATTAGTAGCCTGAGTAACAGCATAATTTTCCAAATAAAGATAATTCGCCAAAACCTGTAAATTAATCGGGTCATCATCAACAATCATAATTTTAAACTGATTGTTATCTGGAGCCAACTTAGACCCCGCCATAGATTGATTATTTTCAGTTTCTGGTATAGCAGCATCCCACAATACATCAGCATTCACCAGCGCCGCCTCATTAACCAGTAGTGAGTCCGCCTTAGCAGTAGTTTCTGGTATTTCCTCACTGATAGGAAGAGTAAAGGAAAAAGTAGAACCCGACCCCACCACCGAATCTAACCATATTTTACCCTGGTGTAATTCCACCAACTGTTTAGTGATGGCTAAACCCAAACCCGTGCCGCCATATTGTCGCGCCGTTGAACCATCACCCTGTTCAAAGGATTCAAAAATACGATGATGTTTTTCTGGGAGAATACCAATACCAGTATCAGAAATATTAATCACAGCCATGGAGTTATTCGCGTCTGTATCTAACACCGAGGCGGTAATTTTCACAGTTCCCGAATCGGTAAACTTAATGGCATTACCAATTAAATTATACAGAATCTGTTGGAGGCGATTTTCATCAGCATTAACCGCCGGAAAATCATCAGGTATTTCATTAATTAACTCAATATCTTTATTGCCAATCAGAGGTTTACTTAGCACTACAACAACTTCGACAATTTCCCGCAGACCTAAAGGTTGCAGTTGTAGTTCTAAGGTTTGATGGCGCAATTTGGAGAAGTCAAGAATATCATTAACTAGAGTAGATAAACGATGTCCACTTTTAGCAATCATAGACAAGTTTTGGCGCTGAAGTTCTGTTAAAGGTCCCGCGACACCATCCAGCATTGATTCCGACAAGCCAATCATACCATTAAGAGGAGTACGCAGTTCATGGGATGTATTAGCGAGAAACTCATCTTTGAGTTCATCCATACGCTTGAGAGCATCGTTTTTCTCTTTCAATTGCTTGGTAAAGTTTTGGCGTTCAATCTCGGCTTGTCGGCGCTGAGTAATATCTTCAAAAACTCCAATTCCATAAACAATATCTTCTTCACTATCAAAAATTGGTGTAGCCATCAGGGAACAGCAAATAGTTTGATCTGGGTGACGAATTTCGATATTTTCAATGGGAACAGTTTTGCCTTTTAATGCCCTAACTAACGGCAATGCTTTGGTGGGATAAAGCTGGTCTGTGCTACTTAAATATAAATGATTTATCTCGGCAAATTCTTCTAAAGAAACCTCTGGGATATGTTCAGCCCTGAATAATTTTTTTAACTTTTGATTGGCATAGTATATCTTGCCATGTTTATCATAAACTAAAACGCCAACTGGCAAGGCTTCTAGGAATTGTTTAAGCCAATATTCTCGGTCAGAAAGCTGGCGATTTAATGCTTCACTGAGGCTGTTTTGGGCTTCTAATTCACTAAAAGATTGCCGAATTTGTGCGGCCATTTGATTAAAAGATTCAGCTAATTCTCCGACTTCTTGACAACGGGAAATATGGACGGTATGTTCCCAATCACCTTGGGCAAATTTCCGGGCTGCTTTATTTAAGTTAACTATCGGTCTAGTTACCCGACTAGCCATGAATATACCGATACAAATCGTAATAGCTAAAGCCACAAGAGATAGCATAAAAGTGATTTTGGCATTATGATTAATTCTGCCCATAAAATCTGACTCTGGCATGACGACGACAATCAGCCAATTTAACCCCCATTTATCCTGATAACGCACGACATCAAGAAACTGCTTTTCTCCGTTGATATAAAAGCTACTTTGATGGCTGGTTTTAATCTGGCTTAAATGTTCAAAATTTTGGCTAAAATATGCTGCTGTGCCGCTAATTATGGGGTGATTAACCTGGGAAATATGCAGGCGTTGGGCTACATTTTGATCATCCATTGTATAGGGGGGAAAATTAGTGGAGGAAGCCACTAATAAACCGGAGGATTCCACAATAAAAACTTCCCCATTTGGGCTAACTTCCAAACCTCCCAAAAAATCATTAATTAAAGTTAGCACAAAATCCACCCCAATCACGCCGATCAATTGACCTTGACTGTCAGAAAGTGGATGGGATGCAGTAATCCCTAATTTACCATTGGGAAAGGCATAAATTGGACTCCAATTTGGTGCATTTAAGGCGAGAGTTTTAGTGTACCAAGGTCGGATTCGCGGGTCATAGATAGTTTGATTATAAAAATCACCTCGCGCGCCTTCTGGTGTGATCATATAATATAAGCGATTCGGTGATTCTTCGACACTTTTGGCTCGAAAAGAACCATCAGATTCCCGACTCACATAAATAAATTGCCCTTGTTCATTGCCAATATAGACAGCATAGACATTCTCAAAAAGTTGTATAATTCTCCATAAGAATTTTTCGGATCTTTCAATATCATCAAAGCTAATATCTCCTTGAATAGTATCTTTAATCAGAATTTCAGATAAAAGATGGGGACGTTGTAACAATTTGGCTAGATTACTTTTGACGCGATTAGTTGCTTGCTCACTCAGTTGGTTAGCTATATCCATAACCGCCTGCTGACCGTTGCGCCAAGATAGATATCCTGTGACTCCCACTGTGGCGAATAGCTGAAGCACAAAAGGAACAATAATTATCTGTTTGAGAGGGACTTGCTCAAATAGGTTAGAGGTTCTCTGCTTTAATAATTTGATTAACATAGGTTCAGATTACAAAGGGGTGAAATCACAGTATGGATGATCAACTCTGATTGATTACTCATCATCCCAGTTAGTTTTGAGGTGGCTACCCTCGATGATTCGATGAACCCCAAATTATGGCTACAAGATGTCATTGGCATGATTTTTTCCCGGTTATTGAGGGTCGGAAAGTTCCATAACGCCAGGTTTCAAGGGAGTAAATATAATCATATCAGATCCAATGACGGCATTACGAGCTAAAAGCTGACGATCGCGATCTCGGATTTCCAGACGAGTAAAATCGAGCGATCGCACTTGCTTAAATAATTGATTAGCCAAACGACTTTGATATTTAGATTCTAGCTGATACCATCGATCGCTAATCTCCACTTCTAATAAACTCCCGGCAAAATTCGCTTTAACTGACCCAATCAAATCCTCGCCATAGGCTTTAGTTAGTTTAGCAAGGCGATCGCGAATTGAGTTGGTTAAAGAAGGTTCCACAGTCAAAGTAGAAGCAATCAAACCCACAGGTTCCGCCGCCTTCGGGGTAATTAGTTCTGGAGGTAAACGACCCGGCTCTATTTCGGTTTCCGGGTTAGGGGGTTCGGCTTCAGGAAGTTCTGGGGTTTCTGGTTCGGCTGGTGGTTCGGAAATAGTTTCCGCAGTGACGGGGACCTGTGGCGGTGTCTCGGTTGTGGTCACTGGTGGGATGTCCTCAACTCTCTGATAATTGGTAGCGGTTTCCGGTCCAGACTTCGAGAACAGCAGCAGTCCTACACCAAATATGACTAATAAAATTGCACCCCACCACCAAACATAACCACGGCGACGACGGGGAATTTGAGGGTCGGCTTCCAATTGGTCAATGGTGCCTTCCAAAATTTTAATGATTTTCCGTAATAATGCGATCGCCAAATCCCGCCAAGGGTGACGTTGAGACCTAGGCGGTGGTGAATAGGGTAATGGTCGCTTGGGTTCAGAAGACTGCGATCGTTCCGTGGACATATTGGAGTTTCCATCAAGGCTGCTGCATAGTAGCTATCGCTCAATTTACCTTAGCGATCGCCACTTAATCAATTTTCTGGAAAATTTGCCAATACCCTCGTGATTAGTTGGAGTTGATGATTTTGCTCATGGAGTGATATGGTCATGACCCTGCGAGGGTATATTGCAGCCTTTGTGTAGATAGAAACCGGATTTAGCCAAAAGGTATCGTATATACAAATATACAAGTTAGGCATTTTACTGCCTTTTAGTCGGAAAAACTAAGCCAGCACTGGCATTTCTAGGTTAGTTTCCTCAAAACTCAGAGCCACAAGGGGGCTAGATATCCGACTTGCAGATCGTTGGAGACTTACTATAAAAGACAGGTTAGGCATTTCTTCGTGGCAGTGTTGGCAGTACCAATAAATTCGGTTATGGTTGATATGCCTTAACATAGGTGAACCACAGCAAGGACAGGTACTCATAATTTAAAACTCCAAGTTGATCAAAGTTGATGGTTAACGCGGATTTATTAAGCTCTGTTTACCCAGTCTAGGTAGCCTTTGTGAATAAGTTGTGAAGTATTATCTACATTTTCTGATGCGCCATATTACCGATCGCAATTGCTAATTGATTTCAAAATATGCTAACAAGATTTGTATTCAATTACACCAATCTATCAATTTCCCTATTCCCAAAAATTTCTGGTACATTCGCGATCGCTCACTGTTATAACATTATACACAAATTGCCTGGAATTAAGTTAAGGAAAAACTAAATCTATCCTATCAACAGGTTAAAATCCCTGATCCCCGCATGACTCTGGGAGGCTATGGCCTGGGGGTTACAGTAGAAAATCAGTGCTTAACTGTCTACCTAGCCAACATTCCCCCAACCACATAGCGATCGCTATCTTTAGAAAAATTTAATCAAGTTTTTTTTATCGAGTTATGGTAAAATATTATGGGTGTCGGAATCATGGATTTGGGCAGCCAACTCGCTGATATTTAACCTAGTTTTGCTGGGGATTAATATCAATAAAACATGAAAATCAACGGAGTTTCCCTTAGTTAAGCGATGTTTTCTGTTACCCCTGTTAAGGACCTGGTACTAATTGGAGGGGGTCACAGCCATGCGATCGCTCTCAAAGAATTAGCCATCAATCCTATTCCCAGACTACGCCTCACCCTAATTTCTGATGTGTACCATACTCCCTATTCGGGGATGCTACCGGGATATATAGCCGGACTATATAAGTTTAACGATTGTCATATAGATGTGCAAGCCTTAGCCAATTTGGCGAAAGCCAGACTATTGATAGATCGCGCCATTGGTTTAGACCTACAAACGAATCAAGTCCTGTGCGCCAACCGTCCCCCCGTCCCCTTCGATATCCTATCCATAGATATAGGTAGTACCCCCAACACTATCACGGTCCCCGGTGTCCAACAACAGGCCATTCCGGTGAAACCTATTGCTAAATTTCTGAACCACTGGGATAAAATTGTGGAAACGGTGAGGGAAAACCGGACGCAGAAAATGCGATTAGCAGTGGTTGGCGGCGGCGCGGGGGGAGTGGAATTAAGCCTAGCCATATTTTCCCGTCTCCAACAGATTTCTGGTCTCGACAGCACACTACCAGAAAATCACCTAGAGTTACATCTATTTCAAAAAGGCGATCGCCTAATTCCCCAACACCACCGGGAGGTTAGTCAGCGTTTGCAAAAACTTTTCAGCGAGAGAGGTATCAAACTACACCTAGGGGAAACCGTGACGGAAATCGAAGGAAAATCCCCCCATACTATTCATTGTCAATCAGGATTAACCCTAAAATGCGATCGCCTGTTTTGGGTGACACAAGCCAGCGCCGCCACCTGGTTAAAAGACGCAGGACTAGCGACGGACGAACAAGGATTTATCCTAGTTAACGATTACCTTCAGTCTATCTCTCACCCTGATATTTTCGCGACTGGAGATATCGCCACCATGTTAAACCATCCCCGACCCAAAGCCGGAGTTTTCGCGGTCCGTCAAGGAAAACCCCTGGCGGAAAACCTGCGACGCAAAGCCAACCAACAACCCCTACGAGCCTATCGACCGCAGAAAGAATTTTTAATCCTAATTAGTACAGGGGACCAACAGGCGATCGCCTCACGCGGCTGTTTTCGTCTGGGTCCCCATCCCCTAATTTGGCAATGGAAAGACCATATTGATCGGCAATTTATGAGCCACTTTACCCAGCTTGGTTAAACCGGGTCAATTAACCCATCCAATTCTATCACCAACTCCCCCATGGGAATCAATTTAATTTGGCGATCGCCTTGGGGAGTATGACTCAAAATAATCTGCAAATAATCAGCCGGACGATAGGGGAGACGTTCGGACCACTCCACCGCCACCATACCCGGTTCCACCTCCACCCCCTCCCAATACAATGAAATATTCAACCCCTCAATTTCCGACTCATTCAGGCGATATAAATCCAAATGATACAGAGGAAGCCGTCCGCTTGTATACTCATTAATCAAAGTAAAAGTCGGACTATCCACTGATTCGGAAATCCCCAAACCTTTAGCGATACCTTGCACTAAAGTAGTTTTACCTGTCCCTAGATTACCCTCTAGCAGAATTAAACTATTAGCACCAAGCGATCGCCCCAATTTCACCCCCACAGCTTGGGTGGCGATCGCATCAGCCAGAGATAATATAACCGCATCATTCATCGGCTCACTCCTTGCTCAATTCTACTAATTCACCCACCCAGAAAACTCCTTTATTTGTTTCCATGATTTTTTTTAAAGTCAAACTCCTTCTCAAGTTCCTTATTCAGGAAATAGTTTAAAAACGTCCTAATCACAGCAATCACCCCCAATTTAATTAGAGTTTCCTCCGTCGGCGCTACCGTAGTCGCCAGAATATCAGCCCCCAGTTGAAATTCTAGGGCTAATGCCAACCACACCCCAAACCTAATCCGTAACTCAATAAACAGAAACTCATCATATTTAAATTGAGAAAATCGAATCGCCAGTTGTCCGGTTTTCGCCACGCCAAATAACACACAAAAAACCGAAATGGTCTCTAATAAAAACTTCGCCAAATCAACTAGCAGTTTGAGTCCAGCCTCAGCCGTATATAACCATTCCATAAGCTTTTCATGCTAGGTAGAGTGACCCCGGCTATGTTAGTAGTGCCAGCCAGATCAGAATCAGCGATCGCGATTTGGGCAAGGCTACCACTAGACAGACCCACCGGGTTTCAGGTTATTATATATATAGAATTCTGGGAATCAAGTGCCAGCCAAAATTGGACTCCCCCCTGAACCCAGGGGAAAGATTGACCCCGACAGTGACAGTTACCCAAATGTCATATTGATACCAAACTGCCACTATCCAATAGGTCATAATTAAATGGAAGCCCAATTTTTTTGCCGATCATGTCACAACTACCAGTAAAGTTTTAAAGACCGTGCCAGTAAGCAGTCGCTAATCTTCAGATCGAGAGTCATCAATGATCACTTCTAACTTAAATTGGACGAACTTAGCCAAAAGCAAAAGCCTAATGGCTGAACGCAACCATGATCCCAAAGCGATCGCGATTTGGGCCTGTGGGATTGAAATGATTTATCAATCTGGACGGCAAAGTTTTAAAGTCCTCAAAGGCATTGACCTGCAAGTTCGCTCTGGGGACATACAACTTTTGATGGGACCAAGTGGGTCTGGTAAAACCACATTACTCTCAATTTTAGCCGGACTTCTCACCCCCACAGCCGGGCGAGTCATGTTGTTAGACGAAAATATTACCCAAATGTCTCGCCAACAGTTGGCACAGTTTCGGCTAAGGAATATTGGCTTTATTTTTCAGGGATTTAACTTGTTTCCAGCACTCACGGCCGCGGAAAATGTGGAAGTTGCCCTAAATATCAAAGGCATTCGTGGACGGAGAGCGCGTCAGGAAGCCCAAATACGGCTCGATCAAGTGGGTTTGGCTGATAAGAAGCATTTGCGACCCCGTGACCTTTCTGGGGGGCAAAAACAGCGGGTAGCGATCGCTCGCGCGTTGGCGGGAAGTCCTAAACTGATTATGGCTGATGAACCTACAGCAGCCTTAGACTCTACCAGCGGTCACGCGGTTATTGATGTCTTGCGGAAGTTGGCTAAGGAAGACGGCGCGACGGTGTTAATGGTGACTCACGACCCCCGCATCATTGATGTGGCCGATCGCATTCTACATCTCGAAGATGGCAAAATTCAGCACTAACCATGGATAGCCAGTTACCAGTTAACTTTAACGCAGTTGCTGCCGCCTCCGCACGTCTCCAGGGCTACATTAAGCCCACCCCAGTGGTTACATCTACCACCGTGAATCGACTAACTGGGGGGACGGTTTTTTTTAAGTGCGAGAATTTCCAACGTACCGGATCATTTAAGTTTCGTGGTGCTTTCAATGCCCTATCTTTGCTAGATCCGAAACGGCAACAGGGCGTGTTTACCTATTCCTCCGGCAATCACGCCCAAGCGATCGCACAAGCCGGGTCAATTCTAGGAATCAACACCACTATCATTATGCCAGACAATGCCCCCGCTGTCAAGCGATCGGCTACAGCCAATTATGGCGCGGAAATTGTCCTGTATAATCCCTCGGAAGTAGTGCGAGAAAAATATTGTCAACAACTAGCCGAGGAAAGAAATGCTACCATTATTCCCCCCTATAATCATCCCGATATTATCGCCGGACAGGGAACTACAGCATTAGAGTTAATTGAGGATGTAGGAGAATTGGATTTATTGTTAGTTTGTTGTGGCGGCGGTGGCTTGCTTTCCGGTTGTGCGATCGCTACTCGCCAACTTTCTCCGGCTTGTCAAATTATCGGCGTTGAACCCGCTTTAGCAGACGATGCTACCCGGTCATTTAAGACTAAAATTCTCCAGACTATTCACAACCCCCAAACTATTGCTGATGGCGCGAGAACACCTTATTTGGGAAGTCTCACCTTTCCGATTATCCTAGAGACTGTTGATGATATGGTAACGGTTTCCGAAACTCAAATTATTGAGGCGATGCGGTTTTTATGGGAAAGGTTAAAATTGGTGGTAGAACCCACCGGAGCATTAGCCACAGCCGCTTTACTTTCGGGAATTGTCCCCGCTGCTAATCGTCGTGTTGGGGTGATTATTAGTGGCGGTAATGTGGATTTAAAAGAGGCGATCGCTTTATTTCAATAATTGGGTAGGTTAAAATCAGGATCGCTTTTTAATAAACCTTCAAACTGAGCAGCCGTCAGGGGGGGACTGAAAATATAACCCTGAATTTCATCACATAAATTGTCATAAATAAACGCCAGTTCTTCTTCCGTTTGTACCCCTTCCGCCACCACCTTTAAGTTAAGTTGTTTGGTCATCATAGTAACCGCCTTCACAATAGCTTGAGTTTTCGGATTTTTATCAACATCCTTCACAAAGCAACGGTCTAGTTTCAAAGTATCAAAACGAAACTTATTTAAATAGTTAAGAGAAGAGTAACCCGTCCCAAAATCATCAATGGCAATTTTTAAACCCAGAGAATTTAATTCCTTTAACTTCCGGATAGATAACTCCTCATTTTTCACCAAGATACTTTCGGTTAACTCTAGTTCCAAATAAGCCGGATCTACCCCTTCACTTTGTAAAATTTCCCTTAAATGGTGGCAAAAATCAGGATGATTAAACTGATCAGCTGAAACATTAATCGCTACCGGAATTAACAGGCCTAAATTTGCCCAATTTTTGATTTGATTACAAGCCGTTTTAACTACCCATTCTCCAAGAGCTTGAATTAAACCTGTTTCTTCAGCCAAAGGAATAAATAACGCCGGTGGGACTAGACCATTATTGCGCCTATTCCACCTCAGCAAAGCCTCAGCACCCACAATTTTACCAGTTTTTAAGCAGACTTTTGGCTGATAATAAAGTTGTAACTCATTCCTGGCGATCGCTTTTTGCAAATCCGCTTCTAAAGCCAGACTATCCGCTGAGATCACCTGTAAACTATCTCGATATACTGTACAGCGGTTTCCTCCATAACTGCGACTCGAATTTAAAGCAATTTGACTATTTTTTAACAGCGAATCAATCTCCTGACCATGAAGAGGATACAGAGCAATTCCCATACTAGACATAATCACAATTTCATGACCCCTAATTAATAAGGGTTCAGCCACAGCATCCCTGAGTAGTTGGGCTTGCTCATGGACTTGATTTTCCGAGCCAGTGAACTCACCAATAATCGCAAACTCTCCACTGGTCAAATAAGCTACAGTCCCCTGATTATCCATAGCTTTAACCAGTCTTTCTCCCACCGCTTTAAGTAGTGCTTCCGCCGACTCATAACCAAGGATGTCATTAATCCGCTTAAATCTATCTACACTCAAACAGACAATGGGAATTAATCCCGAATCGTAACTTGGTAAATTCTCTAAAATTTGTTCAAAGCGATCGCGCAAAGCCAAACGATTCGGTAAATTAGTGATTCCGTCCCAGTCCAACAGTTGATTCAGTGGTGATTCTGTAGATACAATTTGACTCTGATTATTTTGATAATACCGTTGCATATTGGAATATTTTTCTAAACGCACGGTAATTGATCGCATTAGCTCCGCTGCTGAACAGGGTTTAGTAATATAATCATCAGCACCCAACTCCATAGCCTTGCGGGTATTCATGCGATCGGCTAAAGCCGTCATAAAAATAAACGGAATAATTGCCGTTTTCGGGTTCTGTCGAAGCTGTGCGAGAACCCCATAACCATCAAGTATCGGCATCATCACATCACACAAAATCAGATCAGGTTGCTCCTGTTCAGCCAGTTTAACACCCCGCAGACCATCGGTAGCTTCCAACACTTGGAAATTCTCAAATGTTAGCAGTTCCACCAAGTTCTCTCTGACCAATCTTTCATCTTCAATAATCAGAATTTTTTTCATTCCTCTAATTTAGATGGCAAGATAACTGTACAAGTTGTTCCTATTCCTTCTTCACTTTCCACCCGAATTTCACCAAGCTGTAAATCTACCGCTTTTTTCACCAAAGGCAACCCCAGTCCTGTTCCTGATATATTCCCCACATTGCTACCACGGTGAAACGGCTCAAATAGGTGTTTGAGATCCAACTTAGGAATGCCAATACCTGAGTCCTTAATCATCAAGATAACCCGATCATCCTCACAAGTCAAGTCTATTTTAATATCCCCCCCCGCCTGGGAATACTTAATCGCGTTAGAAATCAGGTTAGTTAGTATTTGTGAGATTAAATACTCATCAAGTCTGGTATCCGGGAAACTGCTAGGACAGGTAAAAATTAAATTGTGTTTATCCGTGGTTAGTTGAATTTCCGCAATTAAGTTAGCGCAAAACTCTTTCAGATTCACCACCACGGGATGGGGGATTAACTTGCCAGATTCCGCTTTTTCAATGATGAGAATATCATTTAAAAGTTCTGTCATTTGCTGGATTCCTACCCTGATTCTCTGAAAATGGGTGCGTTTTTTGTCATCGGAAATTCTCTGACTATAACTTTCTAATAATCCAGCCGAGAAAGAAATAGTAGTTAAGGGAGTCCTTAACTCATGGGAAATTGTCGTAATTAAACGAGTTTTTAGGTCTTGAAATTCTGCCTGTATTTGGTCTATTTGTGCTTGGGTCTCATCCCGCCAATCATCATTGTCACTTTGCAGAATATCAAGCTGTTCTTGGAGTTGATAAACTGATTGATATAATATGGGATTGTTCAGAATTTGTAAAAGTCGGTAACTCGAAATTAATCCCAATAAATGATTTTCGTCATTAACTACGACACAAAAATCAGTTTTAGCATTATTAAATAATGAAATTAGGCTAGAGATATTCGGCAAATGTGACTTTTTGAAGACCAGTGGTAATTCCTTCATTACTTCTGCCACTTTAGTCTCATTTAGATCTATTTTTTTCGACACGACATCGACTACCTCCTTGGCGCTGAATGAACCAATCGGGGTACTGTCATTGACAACCAAAACAACTTGTGCGTCCAACTCCTTCATTAGAGCGATCGCATCAATTATTTTAGTCTCCGGTCCAACAATAATAGGTGAAGTATCTATAATAATTTTCTCTGATGATAAGAGTGCTAAGTGAAACTGAACCCACTAGCCATCAAAGCCAGGGTTTTCCGAGTTCAACAACTCCCCCTCACTGAAAGGGTTTACCATATTCAGTTATCGGGAACCCGTTGACCCCAATTGGCAATTGTGCTAGACCCTGGGAATACCCTGATAGCTCAAGGGATTCCTGCACTACAACATTCTAGCACAATGAAAATAAGATCTTACTTCTGCGATCGCCCCTCTCGTCTTAGAGTCCACCACCAAAAAAGCCTAATTTCCTTAGAAACCAGGCTTTCAATGATTAGTTTGAGTTAGGAAGACTACCACTTTAACAAGTTAAACTCTTCCATATCGACCGTATCACGGTTACGATAAATTGTCAAGACGATCGCCAAACCGACCGCCGCCTCCGCCGCCGCCACGGTAATGACAAACACCGCAAAAACTTGACCCTTAATACTCCCAGAGTCCAAATAGTTAGAAAACCCCATCAAATTGAGGTTAACAGCATTAAGCAGTAACTCAATAGACATGAGAACCCGGACCGCATTACGGCTAGTAATCAATCCATAGATACCAATACAAAACAAAGCCGCCGCGACCAATAGAAAATATTGAAGTTGCAATTCCATAAACAATTTTTAAGATTTCCAAGTGTCTGTGTAATGCCATCGGGATCACCACAGCGAAGGCCTAACCCAGGGTTAAATAGCCTCGCTGTAGATTAACCGATCGCTACTCTAGCCATTATTCGGAGGAATCCTCAGAGCTACCAGAAACGGAGACCAGTTCCCGGGGGCGCTCGGTGAGCATTAAAAGAGGTGTAGTTGTAGTTGGCGCGTTAGAAGCATCGGGGAGAAAATCCCGACGAGCGAGAACAATAGCTCCCACCATAGCCATTAGCAAGAACACAGAAGCTAACTCAAAGGGTAGCAAAAAGTCAGTAAAGAAATGTTCACCAATAGCGATCGCCGAACTTTCAATGGTCACCACTGTAGTCGTAACCGACCATGGCGTTGATAACACCATAGTAGACAACAGAGCAAATAAGCCCACACAGACCACAGCCGTAGCAATTTGGCGCAGCCCAGCATTAGGTAAAACCCGAAAATCCTGTTGTTTGTTAACCAACATGATCCCAAACAGGATCAAGACATTAACAGAACCGACATAAATCAAAACTTGAGCCGCAGCCACAAAATCCGCATTGAGTAGGAGATATAATCCAGCCATGCTCATAAACACGCCTCCCAGCAAAAATGCCGAGTAAACGATATTTTTGAGCAAAACCACACCCAAAGCGGAGCCAATCATCATGATGGTTAGCAGGCCAAAGGAAACGACCTGAACCCCTTCTGCTAAATTCACGGGCATATCCTAGAGTTATCAAAGTTTGGGTAATGGAGACATTACCCCTGCCAAAGTTATTAAAATCAGGCTTTTTCTGCCTTAGCTTGGGATTCCCCATCCCGTTGTTGTTCCATCTTATCGAGAATTTCCTCTGGACGCAAACCAGAACGACGGGAATTTGGGGGAAGATCGTGGGGGTCCATAACTCCCTTGGGTAAATAGGCAAGTTCCCGCAGGGGAGTCACCATCGGATCATCAGTCACCTTGTAGGGTAACCGTCCCAGTGCCACACTATCATAGTTCAACTCATGGCGATCGTAAGCCGCCAGTTCGTATTCTTCCGTCATTGACAGACAATTAGTCGGACAATATTCGACACAATTACCGCAGAAGATGCAAACGCCAAAATCGATGCTGTAGTGTTTGAGTTTCTTTTTCTTAGTTTCCCGGTTAAATTCCCAGTCTACGACGGGGAGGTTAATGGGGCATACCCTGACGCAGACCTCGCAGGAGATGCACTTATCAAACTCAAAGTGAATGCGACCCCGGAACCTTTCGGAAGGAATCAGTTTTTCATAGGGGTATTGAACAGTAATGGGTCGCCGCTTCATGTGGTCAAAGGTGACAGATAGACCCTGACCGATATATTTAGCGGCTTGAATGGTTTCCTTGGCGTAGTCGCCAACTTGGTTAAGAAACTTGAGCATAGTGTTTTCGGAGTGTCTTAGCTTGGGTTAACTTAAGTTTAGGGATTAGCCCCCTTTAATATTTATCCCCCAAAAGCTATGGGAAATGCTAGTTTTAAGGCGGCTGTTAGCAAAAGATTTACCAAAGCCACGGGGAGTAAGAATTTCCAACCCAGGTTAAGCAGTTGGTCAATACGAACCCTAGGGACGGTCCACCGGATCAGAATAGCAGTAAATACCAGTAGATAGGCTTTCAGGATAGTCATGGTAATGCCGAGACTGGCGGTTAGCACCTGTAACCAAGGGGTGGTTTCACTCACGCCCAAAAGTCCTGCGATCGCCACGACGGGAATCGGAAAATTCCAACCCCCAAGGTACAAAACTGATACCAACAGGGCAGATAGTACCAGGTTGACATAGGAAGCCAGGTAATACAGAGCAAATTTCATCCCGGAATATTCCGTCTGATATCCAGCGATCAACTCTTCCTCAGCTTCTGGTAAATCAAAAGGTAATCTTTCACACTCAGCCAAAGCGGCAATACAGAAAATCGCAAAACCCACAGGTTGTCGCCAGACGTTCCAACCCAGGATGCCATAGCCGGACTGTTGTTGCACAATATCAAGGGTACTGAGGCTATTAGACATCATCACCACGGCCAACACGGCTAGGGCGAGGGGAATTTCGTAACTGATGGACTGAGCGGCGGCCCGTAGCCCTCCCAGTAGGGAGTATTTATTATTGGAAGCGTAGCCGGACATCAGTAGACCAATAGGCTGAATACTCGATAGGGCGATCCACAAAAATATTGCTGTCCCCAGATTAGCGATCGCCAAATTTTGTCCAAACGGCACAATCAGGTAAGACAAAAACACCGGAATCGACACAATAATCGGGCCGAGAGTAAATAATAGCGGATCTGCCTTAAACGGGACAATATCTTCCTTTAGCAAAAGTTTCAGGCCATCTGCCAGGGGAGCCAAACTCCCCATCGGGCCAATATATTCGGGTCCGATACGTTGTTGAGCGGCGGCGGATATTTTTCGTTCCAACCAAACCGATCCTAATACTCCTACGGTAGCACCAACTAGCATTAATCCCATGGGAAATGGCATCCACAGAATTTTAGCCACCCCTGTTGGTATACCCAAATCTAGGAGGACTTGAATGAAACTTCCTTGTATATCAATTCCTGGATTCATATATTATTCGCATTCAAAACGGCTGCAATTCCCCTGATCAGTATAACCGCTGGAGGGACTCAAATCTTCACGAGCGGGGGAAATTTTCACCGCCGGGGGAATTTCTGCCCCCAAAAAAAGGAAATGGGGGGGGGCTATTGCCCTTTCCCCCAATCCCAATCTGTAGTGGTTCAATACCTATTTAATCACTGGACCTTGCAGGTCGATCGCACAGTTGCGGTCATGAATGGGGATATAAGTTTCCGCATGATTTCCCGTGTAGATCTGGGTGGGTCGATAAATGCGGTTCTTGACCAATTGTTCTTTCCAGTGCGCTAACCATCCAGCTACCCGAGCGATCGCAAAAATCGGAGTAAACAAGTCCGAGGGAATACCCAATTTCCGGTACACCAAACCAGAATAGAAGTCCACATTGGCATAAATACCCTTATGTCCCAACCGTTCCTGAACCACCTTTTCTAATTCCACCGCCACTTCATAGTATTGGTCGGAACCAAACTTCTCAAACAGTTGCTCTGCCAAATTCTGAAGAATAGTTGCCCTCGGGTCTTTGACTTTATACACCCGATGACCAAAGCCCATAATTTTGGCTTTTTTCTCCATCAAGCTATCTAGGTAGGGCCGGACATTTTCCACAGAACCAATTTCTTCGAGCATTTCCAGAACTTCCTCGTTAGCACCCCCGTGCAGTGGACCTGCTAAAGTTCCCACCGCCGACGCGATCACCGCATAGGGGTCAGTTAACGTCGAAGCTGTCACCATTGCCGAAAATGTCGAAGCGTTGATGGTGTGTTCTGCATGGAGAGTTAAGCACACATCAAAAACACGAGCTGCTAACGGGTCCGGTTCCATTTCACTCAGCATATATAGGAAGTTGGCGGAGTAGTCCAAATCGTCCCTGGGTTGTACCGGATCATTCCCTTTCCGCATCAGTTTAAAAGCTGCTACCATCGTCGGAATTTTCGCCAGCAGTCGCACTACCGCTTGGCGAATGTACTCGGGATTATCTAAGGCGCGACGGGAGTAGAACAGCCCTAAAGCAGCCGCTGAGGTTTGCAGAGCATCCATGGGGTGACCGGTTTCGGGAAAGCATTTCATCATGTCCCGAATCCGATATTTAATCCGACGGTGATAGCGGATTTCATGCTCAAAATCTGCGAGTTCGTCTTTCGTTGGCAGTTTTCCCCAGATCAACAAATAGGCAGTTTCCAAAAATGTGCTTTGTTCAGCCAACTGCTCGATGCTGATCCCTCGGTATTCCAGGAGTCCTTTTTGTCCATCAACGTAGCTGATGCTTGACAGCGTAGCGGGAACGCCCTCTAAACCGGGCTTAAACTCACTCGTTGTAGTCATAGGAGCTTTTCTATATGTGTAGAATGTACAGGTATTACATTACCAGACACATTGAAACAAACGCCATTTTAAAATAATTAATTAACAAATGGCTGTTAATAAAAGTTAACGTTCATTTAGTCCCAACAAAAATTTAGGAGCTGTCAACCAAAACAGACGGGAATTCCCTTGTATCATACCCTGTTTGGGAATTTTGATTCCAATTATACCAGCTTTTTTCACGATTAAAACATCTGCAGATTTTTGCCAGATTAGATATTCTGCCCAATTGCCTAAATCCGGTTGGTGTCCGACTAGCGCCCAATCCTTATCCCTAGTTTTGTCATGGTTTCCGTACCAATCTAACCATTGTTGAATGTCACCATCAGGGGCTAGGGCTGGCAAGATTTCTAACCGGGAACTCAGTCCGGTTGATTGGAGAATTTCGGCGGTTTGTCTGGCGCGCACAAGAGGACTGGAAAGTATACAATGAAACTGAATTTTGAGCTGTTTCAGTGTAAGGGCTACTTGACGGGTTTTGCGATCGCCTTCTGGGGTGAGGGGACGTTGTTCGTCCTTTTGGTAAGTACCGCGATCGGCGGCGATTCCATGACGAATTAAATATAAGTTACTCATCTCAAAATTCCCGAATTGATTGCTAAAGATACATTGAACGTGGAAAAATCTGGCTATGGCCCAAAATTTCCGGGTATGCGACAATCTTCCAGAGGGCGGGTTAATTAATCTTGTCGCCCCCTCTTCCTTCTGTAATTAACGGGGGGTATCAGAGGGCGGGTTAATTAATCTTGTCGCCCCCTCTTCCTTCTGTAATTAACGGGGGGTACAGCCTGTTCAGAAATCATCTGATCACTTCTCAAAGTCCCTCTCCCTCTCTGGGATCCAGATTTAGGGTGAGGGCAATGTATTAAGCGACTGGTGAACAAGCTGTATCAGAGGGCGGGTTAATTAATCTTGTCGCCCCCTTCTGTAATTAACGGGGGGTATCAGAGGGCGGGTTAATTAATCTTGTCGCCCCCTTCTGTAATTAACAGGGGGGTATCAGAGGGCGGGTTAATTAATCTTGTCGCCCCCTTCTGTAATTAACAGTAGAACCCGCCCCTACATTTATTATTGGTATTATTGGGGTAGCTGGAGTATTTAGCCGCCGTGGGAAGATCTGGCTGGCCATTTTCCCAACTGTCGGTCACAAGACCTCCCCTATACAAAAACCCCTGGGTATCATTGTATCCAGGGGCTTCACAAGCCAATCATATATTTTTGCCATTCTTGGTTCATGCCACTTTTGAGGTGTCGAGTCACCTCAAAATAAAGGCTGCTGTAAGGCTTTCGGGGGGGATGTCTCAAAGGCATTCCGGCTTCCTTCGGGGTGCGACAGCCCTTTTTGACATTACAGCGCATACAAGCGGTTACCAGATTTTCCCAAGTATCACCCCCTTGGCGCGATCGCGGAATCACATGATCAACAGTCAATTCATCCCCCTTATAGCCACAGTATTGACAAGAGTGGCAATCGCGCTGCAAGATATTCCTTCGGGTTAATGGAATTTCTTTATAGGGGACTCGGACATAATGACGTAATCGGATCACAGTTGGGAGGGGAAAATCTGGTAGCAGATACTTACCATTATGCTCAACTTGTTCCGCCTTTTCCTTCAACAATAAGACCACCGCCCGCCGCCAAGTCGTGATATTGAGCGGTTCATAGGAGGCATTCAACACCAGAACATTGCCCATACTAATAAATTGCTGCGATGTAATGATTTTGACCCGATATTATCATATATTTAAATTTTTGGCCTGGGTCGGGAAATCCCCAGACGATATTGGTATCTAATTGGTATCTGTGTATTTTAACTTTCGCGCTAAGGAATGATAATGGTTAGCAGGAAATCTGAGCCACTAGCCCAGGACGATCGCACCTATACCTATGAGGGTGAATGTGAACATCGTGCTTGGGTAGAAGTAGACCGCTGGGCGATCGCCAATAACGTCAAACAGATCCGCCACCTACTATCCCCGGAAACTAGGTTGATGGCTGTAATTAAAGCAGATGCCTATGGTCATGGGGCGGTGAGTGTGGCTAAAATTGTGTCTGAAATTGGGGTTGACGATTTCGCGGTGGCTACCATTCCCGAAGGTATTGAATTGCGGCGCTTAGGTATTCAACAGCCTATTTTAGTGCTGGGGGCTGTTCATACTTCTGATGAGATCAAGGCGATCGCCCATTGGGGACTACAACCCACTTTATGCACCCCGACTCAAGCCCTACTTTTCTCGGAAACTCTCCAATCAATTAAGCGATCGCTACCCGTTCAACTTAATATAGATACCGGAATGTCACGGCTGGGGACTTGGTGGGAACAAGCCCTAGAATTTGTGCAACTGGTGCGGGGATTACCTAATTTGGAGATTTCTGGCATATATTCCCACTTCGCCACCGCTGATATTCGCGATCGCACCATTATGGATCAGCAACATTGGCGCTTTCAACAGGTCTTAGCCCAAATTCAGGAACATACAACCCTCTTCTCTATCCCTACCGTCAAACCCTGTTTACATCTAGCCAACTCCGCCGCCACCTTAACCGACCCAGCTTTACATTATGATATGGTCAGGGTCGGCTTATCCCTTTATGGATTATATCCCGCCCCTCATTTGCGATCGGTCGTCAATCTTCAGCCCGCCATGAGTATTCGCGCCCGTGTTACCCAAATCAAAACCATTGAAGCTGGGTGCGGCGTTAGTTACGGATATAAATTTATCGCCAAACAAAAGACTCCCATTGCAGTTGTCGGTATTGGCTATGCTGACGGAGTACCCCGCCACCTGTCTAACCAGATGAAAGTCCTAATTCGCGGTCAATTCGTCCCCCAAATTGGCGCAATCACAATGGATCAGTTAATGTTAGATGTAACTGCTATTCCTGATTTACAGGTCGGAGAAGTGGTCACCCTTTTGGGAAGCGATCGCCATCATAGCATTTCCGCCGATGATTGGGCGGAACAGTTAGGCACGATTTCCTGGGAAATCCTCTGTGGATTTAAACATCGCCTTCCTCGGATTCTTATTAATTAAACCCTGAAACCACAAAACATGAGTTTTTTTAGACCATCACCGATTACCCCTGGTCCCGGACAAGAATCAGTTTGGGACTATCCCCGTCCCGCCAAATTGGAGGATACCAATAAACACCTGCGGATTATTTTTAATGGCATTACTCTCGCTGACTCCCGCAACGCTAAACGGGTTTTAGAAACTAGCCACCCCCCAACATACTACATTCCCGGCGATGATATTCAACTTGAATATCTTGTGGAAACTTCCCGCCGCACTATGTGCGAATGGAAGGGAGTTTGTGTTTATTATGATGTCATTGTCGGAGATAAGCGAGTATCTAATGCCGCTTGGCGTTATGTGCAGCCAACTCCCAGTTTTGTCGATATCCAAGAATGTTACAGCTTCTATGCTAGTCTCATGGATGAATGTTATGTTAATGATGAGTTAGTGCAATCTCAACCCGGAGATTTTTACGGCGGTTGGATTACTCAAGATATTGTCGGACCTTTTAAAGGTGGGGCGGGGACAATGGGCTGGTAAATCCTTAATCATTTCACCTGAACACCGCTAGAGAGAACAGTTAATAACTATCCCTCTAGCGGTCATTAAATAACCCCAAATCTCCGAGTATATATGAATCTTGAGATAGCCATGATTACCAGTATCATTAGCCATAATTAGTTAATCCTGTATGGCGCGAGATTCAACCAATTTTTAATGGTAACTAACCCTTTAAACCAAGTGATTTTAAATCCATCCTTTCCACCCAATTTAACCACAGAAGCCACCACCATTCACCCCAGCCAAAACGTGACTCAAACCATCCTAGAAAATGGTCTGACCGTTTTAACCAAACCCGTCCATACCGCCCCAGTTGTGACAGTCCAGGTATGGTATAAAATCGGCTCACTAGACGAACAACCGGGGGATAATGGTATCGCGCATCAACTGGAACACATGATGTTTCAAGGTACTACTACCCGCCCTATTCAATATGGTAGTTTATTAGAAACCTTGGGGGGAGATTTTAATGCTTTTACAGGTTATGACCAGACAGCATATCATAATACTGTGGAATCTAATGCCTTAAAAAGCGTTCTCATTTTGGAAGGCGATCGCCTCAAAAATGCCCTGATTTCTCCAGAGCAACTTGACAAAGAAAAAGGAGTAGTTATCTCCGAGTTACAGGGATATGAAAATAGCGCCCAATATCGCCTCAGTCGCGCCGTAATGGAAGCCGCCTTTCGCCATCATCCCTATGGTTTAATGATTGGTGGAACTAAAGCAGATGTCGAAACTTTCACGGTCGATCATGTGCGTTCTTATTACCATCTCAATTATCGCCCTGATAACGCGGTTTTAATTGTGGTTGGTGACTTTGACCCCGCATCAATCCTCACCACAATTCAGGAAATCTTTGGCGGCATTCCTAACCCGGATGAACCTCCCACCCGTGTACAGCGCGGACAAATTCCCAGTACCTTTCCCCCCCAGATTTTACCATCAAATCAACCGATTATTCTACAGGAACCGGGAGCCGTCCCCTTCAGCCTAGCAATTTATCCAATCCCCGCCATTAATCATGATGATATTCCCGCCCTGAATATCCTGGATTATATTTTAGATAATGGTGGTCGTAGTTCTCGGATTTATCAAGAATTAATCGATAGTGGAATTGCGACGGATGCTGGCAGTACAGTAGTTAATTTAAGTGCGGGAGGTTGGTTAGAAATGTGGGGAACTACCACTAACATCAAATCTCTGAACCGCCTCGATAAAGCCTGGCAAAAAATGATTGTCAAACTACAAAAAAAATTGGTGACTACGGAAGAACTTGATCGCGCCAAAACCCAAATCCTGGCTAGTTCCATCCTGGAAAATCGTGATCTGACCAGTCAAGCCATGCAATTAGGTTTAGACTGGACAACAACGGGGAATTATCGCTATACAGAAGATTATCTAAAAGCGATCGCCAAAGTCACAGCAGCAGACGTGCAAAAAGTCGCCCAAACCTATCTCAAACCAGAATATCGCACCCTGGGAAGATTTGAACCCACCCAGACCCAAACCGAGTCAACAACAGACCCAAATGCTCTTAATTCCGCCGCCACTAAAGTTAATATCCAAACGAACGGTCATCATCGCATTAGTGAACCCCCAGACCCAGCAGCCATCAGCCAATATCTGCCAGAAATTCCCCCCGCGAAAGTTCACACCATCACGCCGCCGGAGTCTTTCACCCTAGATAATGGGATGCGAGTGTTATTACTAGCGGACAATAGTACCCCATCGATATCAATTCGGGGATTTGTGAAAGCCGGGGAAGAATTTGACCCCCAAGGTCGGGAAGGGTTAGCCCTACTAACTGCGGAAAACCTAATGAGTGGAACAGTCAGTTATAATGGGCAATCATTAGCCCGTCGTCTGGAAAATCGAGGCGCAAATCTCGAATTTACTGCCGCCACGGAAGGGGTAGATATTTCGGCTTCCGCTCTCAGTGGTGATTGGCTTCTGGTTTTGGAAACGCTGGCTGATGTATTGCAAAATCCCACCTTTCCCCAAAAATGGTTAGAACTGACCCGCCAACAACAGATATCTGAGTTACTAGAATCTGAACAGAATCCCGCCTATGTGAGCCACCGCGCCCTACAAAAGCAGCTTTATCCCAAAAACCACCCGCTGCATAGTTACCCCACCCAGAACAGCCTCAGAGCCATCTCTCGTGATGAGATTAAGAATTTCCAGAGGACTTATTATCGCCCTGAGCGGACAGTTTTGGTAGTAGTCGGAGATTTTGATTTAGGGTTGATGCGATCGCAAATCGAAACCGAATTTGGCTCCTGGAAAAACCAAACCACCGCCCCGGAAAATCCTTGGCCGCCCGTTTCCCTACCCACCAAATTTGTCTGGCTACAGGAAGAGATACCCGGTATAGTGGAGTCAGTCACCGCCATGGGATATCCTAGCATAGACCGCCACGATTCCCGCTATTATGCAGCCCTAGTTCTTAATCACATCCTAGGGGGTGGCACTTTGTCAAGTCGCCTAGGACTGGAATTGCGCGATCGCCACGGACTCACCTATGGGGTGTATAGTTGGTTTAATTCCGGGTGGCGTTGGGGTTGTTTCACTATCGAAATGCAAACCGCACCGGAAAACGCAGCATTAGCAATTGAGAAAACCCTCGCCCTACTCAAACAAGTTCAGCAACAGGGAGTTACCCCCGCCGAAGTAGAAACCGCTAAACATAATATAATTTCGAGCGATCGTGTAGCTTTAGGAGATCCTGAGTTTCTCGCTGGTGTAATTATGTGGAATGAAATCTTCCAATTTACCCCCACAGAACTTAATCAATTTTACCAAAAAATTGACGCGGTGACTCCCTCATTAGTTAACCAAGTCGCCAGGGAACTTATCCACCGCGATCGCATAATTGTTGTCACTTCCCAACCCGCCATTACCAAACCTTTTGTCGGGCGCGTCAACAGCCCCAAATAGACCAGTTTTTGAGGGTGCGTCCTGGTGATGACGCACCCCGTAAATACCTAATCAATCATTGATTATCCTAGTAGTGGATAATTATATAATTCCGGTTCCCTTACCTCGGCTATCTTCAGACATAGTTAATTTACCTTCTTCGTCAGTTTCATTAACTTGTTTAAGGGTTTCGAGTCGTTTCGCTTTATCAACTTGTTCTTGTTCCCGTAAATCACCAGGTTCCTCAATGTACATTTCTGGTTCAACCGCAAAATTATCTAATAGCCCTTCTCGACTCATACGATAACCACCCGTAGTATCTGTGGTTCCCTCTGCTGCGTCAGGAGTCTTTTTAAAGTTGTCCCCCTCCCTTTCCATGCGGGCGGCTGTTTCCGCTGACATGATGTTGCGATCGTAGTTATCACCTACTGTGGCTTGATTATTTTTTTGAGTTGCCATAATTTAATTTTCTCCAATTTTGTGCTACAATTGCTTAGTTATCTTGTGTTACTGGGTCAATGAATCACCCTATTTATTAATGTTGGGAACTATGTCGGGGCGTTCTTTATCCTCCCAACCGACAGGACGCTTAGAGTTATACCAAGCAATAGAACCAATAGAAGCTGCTGCAATAAACCCTACTACCAAGGATAAAGTAGCAGCCACTGGAAAATGAGGCGCATTTGTTGCCACTTCACCTAGAACTAAATTAATATCCATAAACAGATATTTTCCTCACAAATCAGCATTAACCCCATACTATCGGTTCATCTCTATCGAGTCTTCTACCTGTAGTCGTACATTAATCATCAATTGCATCATCCTAAAGTTCAATACCAATCATTCCTAGGGTGGTGCGTCAGATATCAAACCGTTTCGGCTGAGAAACCCGGTTTCCTGACCTCTGTGGGAGAAACCTTTCTTCGAGAAACCAGGTTTCTTTGAGAAACCGGGTTTCTTAACCTCCGTGAGAGAAACCGGGTTTCTTAACCTCTGCGAGAGAAACCTGTCTTCGAGAAACCCGGTTTCTTTGAGAAACCGGGTTTCTTAACCTCTGCGGGAGAAACCGGGTGTCCTGACCTCTGTGGGGGAAATCTGTCTTCGAGAAACCCGGTTTCTTTGAGAAACCGGGTTTCTTAACCTCCGTGAGAGAAACCGGGTTTCTTAACCTCTGCGAGAGAAACCTGTC